>NZ_JBLWEM020000064.1:0-29757 GCF_048287365.2 Candidatus Electronema sp. JC
AAAATTGAAAATATTCCGCATTCTCCGGGAGAAATACCGCAACAGAAGAAAAAGGTTCAGTCTCAGGTTCAATCTTATCGCTGCCTGCTGCAATCTTGCAGTAAGATCAGCCTGAAAGGACTTATGCAAGAGGTCTAAGGAAAATCAGCGAGCGCAGCAGCAGGGTGCTGCTGCGCGTCTACTTCGTTTATATTTTGTACATGCTCTTGTCGCCGATGTCGAAATGCAGCGGCATCTTCCACTTGGCGATTGCCAGCCAGGCATAGAGCAGTCCAGCTGCGGCAAGAAAGACCCCTTCCGCCGCATCCATTCCTCCCCAGCGCAGCAGCACCGCCGCGCCCAGCAGCAGCGGCATCAGCGGCAGGCCGGGGATTCTGAAGCAGAAATACTCCTTGACCGCGAACATGCTTGCGCCCGCATAAAAGAAAGCGAGGCTGAAGACCGCGAGTACCTCCTTGACCGCAGGCGATTGCACCGGCAGGCTGAAGCCGAGCAAAATGCAGCCGAGCCAGCTCATCAGCGGGAAGAACCAGCGGAACTTGGGATCATAGAGATGGATGTTAGCACTGGCCGTCGCCGCAGCGGCGGCAATGAGCGGCAGGTGCCATTCGCCGAGGATGTGCGCACCGGAAAGCAGTTCGGCGGCCTTCAAGACCGAGACAAGGGCGAAAAGGGAGAGGCCGCTGCGGTAGAGCACCACTGTCAGGCGGTCGAGCGGCTCCATTTCTGGGGTATGATGAGGACTTGCCATGATATGCTTGGACTGAGGAGAATGGAAAACAGGTCTGGGGCGGGGAGTCTGTCATCCTACCAATTAGCCTGTCCAACGTCAACAGCTTTCCTGCTCAGGCAAGCTGCCGGAAGAAGTCATTGCCCTTGTTGTCCACCAGCACAAAGGCGGGGAAATTCTCCACCTCAATCCGCCTCCATGCCCTGCTCTGGATAGTTGACATGTGCGGGGAATTATCTTGACATGCTCAGGCGGTTGTGATTAGGGCCTGTTATAGCCGTAGCACAATAAATTGACTGCTGAAAAATCTCCTCTGTCGAACAGCCGAGTTTTCTTCTGAGTGCCTTTGCTTGCGCCCATTTATGCTCTGTAGGGTTAAAATCAGGAGAATATGGCGGAAGATGCCTCAAGGAGGCAGCCAGCAGTTTCAATTGCCTCCTGAATTCTCTCAGATTTATGGAACGAGGCGTTGACCATGACAACAACAGCTCCGTTTGGAAGCACAGTCAGAAGACCATGCAGCAGCCATGCTTCAAAAACATCTGTATTGACGGCGCCGTCAAAAAGAGCTGCGGTCAGCATCTTGTCTTCGCTTAATACGCCAAGAAAATTAGTCCGACGTTTTGACATTACGTCATGCTTTCCAAAGCATCTCACGCCTGCTGGCGTATAACCGAATATTCTTGGCATCTCTTCTGAAAATCCGCTTTCATCAATATAAATCAAAGAAATACGCGTCAATTCATAAACGCTGATTTTCTTTCTGAAAATGCGTCGTTCCTCCTCATCAGCTTTCGGATGGAAAAAAGTTTTTTCCCCTGCTGATCTTCAGCCGCTTCAACGCTTCACAGATGCCGCGCTGACTGCATCCAAACCGCTCCGCACGCTCATACTGGTAAGCATCAGGATGTTGATCCACATCACGAATAAGACGCTCGACAGTAATCTTTGTCGCGAGTTTGTTCCTTGTCAGGCATGGTTCAAGCCGCTTCGCCCAGCGGCTCACGCTTGATTTGCTGACTCCGAAACGCAGAGCCGTCTCTTCAAAGCTCAGACCGTCCCGGTCTTTGATCTCCAAAACCTTCCGTCGAAAATCTATTGAGTCTGCCATACTCGCAGTGCAGTCATTTTATACTGCTTTGGCTATATCAGCCCAACAGGACTTATGCAAGAGGTCTATATTGAGGCACTGCTTGCCCGGCAGCCGTGCTGACCGCAGGCGGTTCTGTCCCCAGCAGCTCGCAAGCCTACCAGAGATCGTCCGCGTCCTGCTTCGGCGTGATGCCCTGCCGCTTCATGTCCTCGTCGAGGATCTTATGCAGGATCGAGGTCAGGCAGCCGGGCTGGAGGTAGTCTTGACCGCGTCCTGCTGAGAAAATGAAGGACGTTTTCCGCGCCAGATCCTCCCAGCTCATGCCGGAGGGATTTCCGGCGATGATTTCAAAGAAGTGCAGGTTGTAGGGGTCGTTGACCGCCGCCATGCCTGTGCCAATGGTGGCGAGCAAGTCAACATGGCCGAGGAAGAGCCGGGTCAGCTTGGTGTAGACCTTAACTCCGCCGCAGGAGCCGAGGCTGAGGAAACGCTGCCGGGCTGCCATGTCCCGCTCGGAGATCTGCTGGCTTTCCAGCAGCTGCCTGATCGGGTCGGTGATCTGCTCCGAGCGCCAGTAGGAGTGGCCGCGCTGGGCGAACATCTCGTCGCCGCCTTGCAGGAAGCGGCGCATCACCCGCTGCTGGCTCTCCTCATCGCCATAGACATGGACGGCATGGCGGATGGTGATCCCATTGACCTGCTTGACAAAGGCGGCAGTGAACGGCTCCCGGCGCATGGCCTCGAACAGGGCGGAGAAGCCGCCGCTCTTGGCGGCTTTGGCGATGACCGCCTCGAAATGCCGCCGCTCGGCATCGCCGGAGGCGAAGGTGTACTGCTCGGCCAGGGCCAGCCGGTAGCCGTTGCGGCTCAAGGTCTGGGCGTTGGAGACAAAGGAGCTGCGGCCGTCGTCGTCAGGATGGAAGATCGACAGCGAGCCGAGCTGGCCGTCAGCCTTCCACTGCGCAAAGGGCGTGACTAAATAGCGGCGCAGATCCACCGCGCCGTTGCGGGCGAGGAGCTGCTGGATCAGCGCGGTGGACTGCGGGCTGAGGAGATCCTGATATTCTTGCAGATAGTATTGCAGAATGACGGTGATGAGCTTGCTGAAGCTGCCTCTGCCGCTGTCCGCCGCCACCATCTTCTGAATCAGGAAATGCCGGGCCGACGGCTCCAGCACCGTGAGCAGATAGCGGAAGGTGGCAGAGAAGAGGAGGATAGAGTCCTCGTCTTTGAAAGCTGAGGCGGCAACCAGCTCCAAGATGCGCTGCTGCTCCGCCGCGTCTGTGGGGAAAAAATCGGTCAGCTTGCCTTTCTGGGCAAGACTGACAATGAAGTTGGACACCAGCAGATTGCCGGGATCAGTGGCTTGGAGGAAGACCAGCAGGTTGTCCCGGTGCGTCCGGCTGATGCGCTTCTTGAGAATCGGCGCCAGAATGTCCCGGAACGAGGAGTCGTACAGCTCGCTGCCCAAGGAGAGCAAAGCGTAGATGTTGGCCGAAGTCAGGTCTTCGGCCACCTGGCTGCGGTCGGCGGTGGTGGCCTGCCGCAGCACGCTGATCATCCTGCCCTGTCCGGCCTTCTGGGCGGCGGCGAACTGCCCGCCGTAGCGCGCGCGGGTCTTCTCCGAGAGCTTGCTGAACAGATCGTGCAGCTGGCCCGCGCCCATCGCCCGCAGCTGCCCCTGCGAATACTCCACCCCGTAGTCGTTGGTCACAGCGTGCAGGTTGTTGATCCGCCAGACCAGCTCCTCGCCCGCCCGGTAGAGCGAGTCGAGCAGGGCGCTGCGGTTCAGCCCGCTCATGTTGTAATACTGCGCCTCCTGCACCGGCATGGGCTGGGCGAAATAGCGGGCGAGCCAAGTCCAGGCCGTGTTGCGGTCAGGCTTTTTCTCCTTGAGGAAAAACTGCATGTTCCATGCGTCCTCGTTCCGCAGCGAGCCGAAGAGCGGCAGGCTGGCCAGCGCGGTTGCCGGGTTCATATCCCGGATGCCGGCAAAGGCGGCAAAGGCCCAGGACTGCTTCTTGTTGAAGTTCCGCACCGCGCCGACGCTGTCCAGACCTTGCCTGACCTCCATGCCTCTGACCGCGAAAAGACGGCGCACCGCCAGACTGCTGTCATCGCTGATGGCGTTGAGCTGCGGGAGCAGCTGAAGGGCGAGCGCGGCACTCATGCCGTTCATGCTGATGCAGGCCCGGAAGGTTTTCAGGCCCTCGCGGCTGACCGCCCGCAGCGCAGGCAGAGCCTCCGCCGCCTGCTGCATGGTCGCCCCGTTCAGCTGGCTCCACTCCTCAAAGGCGAGGAGCTGCTCAAAGGAAAGGCGGTGCTGGGCGAGATCGGCCAGCAGCGGCCTGCTCTGGGCGAAGCTCGCTCCGGGCAGCAGGCTGAAGCGGCGCGCCGCCCGCTGGGCGTTGTAATCCAAATTCTTGAGCGCGCTCCTGCCGTATTCCAGCTCCTGCGGAGTCAGATTGGGAATCCGGGCGAAGGCGGCCAAGGTGTTGCGCAGCACCGCGTCGGCGGCGGCAGGCGGCGGCGGCGAGGTTTGGGCCGCAGCCGGAGCAGGATGCGGCAGCAGGGCGAAGGCGGTCAGAGCCGCCAGAAGCAGGCGGCGGGCGCGTTGTGCAACCATAGTTTGGCAAGGAACAGAATCAGAAGGTTCAGGGCGGGGGCTGCCGGGTTCCTCTATCGTTTCTGAAAGCGCCTCATGCGGATGCTCATCAAAATGCCGATGGCGAGCAGGTTGGTCAGCAGCGAGGAGCCGCCGTAGCTGAACAAGGGCAGCGGGATGCCGACCACCGGCAGCATGCCCATGATCATGAACAGGTTGACCACGGCCTGCCAGAAGATGAGCATGACAATGCCGAAGGCGAGAAAAACTCCGAATTTGTCGCGGGCGGACAGCGCGATGTTGAGACCCCAGAGCAGCATGAAGAAAAAACAGCCCAGAAAAAAGATCGAACCGGCAAAGCCCAGCTCTTCGCACCAGACGGCAAAGGCGAAGTCGGTGTGCCGTTCGGGCAGAAAATTGAGATGCCCCTGCGTGCCTTCCATGAAGCCTTTGCCGAAAAGTTCGCCGCTGCCCACCGCGATTTTCGACTGCTTGATCTGATAGCCATGATTCATGGGGTCGCTTTCCGGGTTGAGAAAGGTCTCCACCCGGCGGCGCTGGTAGGGCTTGAGACCGTATTTCCAGCCCAGAATCACCGCTGTCAGACCTGACGCGCCGAGCGTGGCCAAGGTCGGCCAGCGCAGCCGGGCGAACAGGGTCATGGAGACAAAAACAAAGGCCAGCATCAGCGAGGTGCCCAAGTCAGGCTGAATCAGAATCAGCACGAAAGGCACGGCGGTCAGCGCCGCAGGCCGGAGCAGATCTTGCAGCCGGTACCCTTCCTCGTCCGCCTCGAAGCGGGCGTAGCAGCTGGCCAGCACCACCACCAGCATCAGCTTGGTCGGCTCCGAAGGCTGAAGTTTGAAAAAACCAAGATCAATCCAGCGCTGGGATCCGGCGATGCTTTCGACAAAGAGCTTGGTGTAGATCAGCAGGAGGCAGACGACGGCGTAGCCAATGTAGGCGAGCATTTCCAGCTCGCTGTAGTCGACGCTGAGAACTATGAGAATTAAAGCATATCCGAAGAGAAAAAAATAGAGCTGCTTGAAAAAAAGCGGCGAGGGCGAGGGGCCGCCGTTCCAAGTCGAGCTGAACAGATTGGCCAGGGACATGACCGAGAGCATCACCAGCAGGAGCAGCAGCACCCAGTCAAAATTGTGCAGCGCACGGCGGTCAAAGCGGAACATGGCCGGAACCGGAAGAAAAATGAGAAATTGATCAGTCCCCGGCGGCAGGCGCCGCGTCGGGCTTGGCCTGGCCGTCAGCTTCCCCTTGGGAAGGCAGGCGGTCGGTGAAATATTTCTGCAGCACAGCCTGCACTATGGGCGCGGCGGCGGATCCGCCGTGCAGGCCGTGCTCCACCAGCACAGTCACCGCGATTTCCGGCCTCTCTGCTGGGGCAAAGGCGGTGAACCAGGCGTGATCCCGGTACTTGTAGGGAATATCCTCTTCTTTCAGATGCTTGTACTGCTTGAGACGCACCACTTGCGCGGTGCCTGTCTTGCCGGCCACCGTGATGCCCGGCACCTGCGCTTTGCGGCCTGTGCCCCGTTTGCCATGAACCACCTCCACCAAGCTGTCTTTGATCAGCTGCAAATTGCGCTCCTGGCCGATGAAATGCCCCAGCTCCTTGACCTGAAACTGCTCAATGACATGGCCGTCAGGATCGCGGACCATTTCAATGATGCCGGGCTTGTAGAGCTTGCCGCCGTTGGCCACGGCAGCGGTCATCATGGTCAGCTGGAGCGGAGTGACCAGATTGAAGCCCTGGCCGATGGCGATGGACAGCGTTTCGCCGTCCTGCCAAGGCTTGCCGTAGCGCTGCATCTTCCAGTCCGCCGTGGGGATCAGCCCGGCCTTCTCATGCTCGATCTCCACGCCGGTTTTCAGCCCCAGGCCGAGATCGCGGGCGTAGCTGGCAAGCCGGTCCACGCCAAGCTGCTTGCCGACATGATAAAAATACACGTCGCAGGATTCAGCCATCGCCCGCTTGAGATTCACCGTGCCGTGGCCGCCCCTGTATTTCCAGCAGCGGTAGCTGCGGTTGCCGAAGCGGTAGGAGCCGGGACAATAGACCGTGGTGTCAGGCTTGACAACTCCTTCGGCCAGCGCGGCCAGCGCAGTCACAATCTTATAGGTCGAGGCCGGAGGATACTGCCCCTGCACAGTTTTGTTGATCAGGGGATGCCGGGAGTTGTTCAGCATGTCCTGCCAGTCCTTGGTGGAGATGCCGCCGATGAATTTGCTCAGATCCAGCACCGGCGAGCTGGCTATCATCAGAATTCGTCCGGTGTTGACCTCCACAGCCACCGCCGCTCCGGCATAGCTGGCCTCCATCATCAGCTGCTCCGCTATCTGCTGCAGATCGACATCGATGGTCAGCTGGAGGTCGTTGCCGGGCAGCGGCTCCACGCCTTTGAGATAGCGCTGCTCAAAGCCGAGCGAGTTGACCTCCATGTACTCCCGCCCTTTTTCGCCGCGCAGATCCTTTTCCCGCAGCCGCTCCAGCCCCATCTTGCCGATCATGTCGCCGGAGCGGTAGAAGTCCGGCTCCGCCGCCTTCAGATCCTCCCGGCTGATCTCGCCGAGATAGCCGATCATATGGGAGGCCAGATTGCCGTAATGATAGACCCGCTGCGAGACCACCTCGATTTTCACGCCGGGCATGTCCATGCGGTTGTTCTCAATATAGGCGACCTTGTCCCAAGTCAGATTTTCCGCCAGCCGGATCGGGATGTGGCCGGGTGTGCCCGCCATCTTGCGGATGCGGGCCAGCAGCTCCGAGGTGTCCACCCCAAGAATCGACGCGACCCGCTTGACTAACTGCTCGTCAACGCGGTTGTTCTCACGCACCCAGACCAGATTGAAGGAGGGCTTGTTGGTGACGATCTCCCGGCCTTTGCGGTCCAAGATGTTGCCGCGCGGCGCGGCGATGTCCACCGAGCGCACCCGGTTGTTGCGGGCCAGCCGGGCATACTCCGCGCCTTGCTGAATTTGCAGATGCCAAAGCCGGGCGGCAAGCACGGCAAAGAAAAAAAGCAGAACTGTCGAGGCGTGCATGGCCCGGCGGCGGTAGCAGTCCAGCTCCCCTTGATTAATATGGGTGATGACCGTGCTGCCGTCGCTGCGGGCGGCCTCTTCCGCAGTCCTGCTCCGCCGCCGGTTGCTCCTGCTCATGCCTGCGGCCTCCGCTCCTGCCGGAACTGATTGCCCGCCTGGGCGGACGCGCCTTTGAAGAGGGATAATTTGCCGCTCAGACGGATGGTCAGAAAATCAAAGCAGCGGAAGAGCGGATAGGAGCAGAGCAGCACCAGCCCTGCCCGGAAAAGCATCGGCGGCCAGGCCCAGACCGCGCCTGCCTCCGGCTCGACAACGCCGAGCAGCTGCACCGCCAGCCAGGAGACTGCCAGATGGCTGACCGCCACCAGCGGCAGCTGATAAATCGGCTTGCGCACCGGCATCTTCACAGACATGAACTTCAGCAGCAGCCAGCCGCTGCCGCAGATGGCCGGATGCAGCCCGGCCACAGTGCCGGAATAAACATCCATGACGCAGCTCACCGGCAGCAGGATGAGGACACCCCGGCAGACGCTGAACTGGCAGGCCGCGTAGGCGGTCAGCACGTAATAAAGATCTGGAGAGACTGGCCAAAGCGGGCCGGGCATCAGCAGCGTGGTCTGCGCCGCCGCCAGCAGCAGTCCGGCTAAAATGAAGGCGAAGGTGATGATCATGCGTCCGGCTCAGGGATAGGCCCCGGCCTCCGGCTGCGGCCGGAACTCCTTTTTTTTCTGCTCGATCACCAGCAGGTTTTCCAAAGTGCTGAAGTCCACCGCCGGGGTCACCTCGATCTCCAGAAACATGCCCCGCCGGTTGCGGGTCACTTCCGAGACTATGCCCACTGGCAGGCCGGGCGGGAACATGCCGCCGTAGCCTGCCGTCACCACGTGGTCGCCTTTGGCGACCTCCACGGTTTTCAGCACATACTCAAGGCGGTAGGTGCTGCTGCCGGTGCCTTTGAGGATGCCCCGCACCCGCGAGTCCTGAAGCAGCACGTCAATGGCGCTGGAGGGCGAGATGGCCAGCAGCACTTTGGCGTAATTGGCCGAGGCGGCATAGACCTGGCCGACGATGCCTTCGCCGGTGACCACCGGCATTCCTTTGTCAACGCCGTCGCTGAGGCCCCGGTCAATGATCACGCTGCGGAACCAGTGCGAGGGATCCTTGCCGATGATCCGGGCCGTCACCGTGGGCAGGCCGGAGGACTCTTTGAACTCCAGCAGCTTGCGCAGACGGGCGTTGAGGGCCACCGCGCCCCGGTTGGCATAGGCGGCGGTCCGGCATTTCTGCAGCTCCTGAAGCAGACGCTCCTTCTCCTCCCGCACGGTGAGCAGGTCGAGGTATTTTTCCCGCACCGAGCGGAAGGGGGCCGTGAGCTGCGAGGCTCCTTTCTGGAGCGGGCCTGCCGCGTCCAGCAGCAGCTTGTACAGCGGGCCGAAACCGTGGCTGCCGAAGATGAAAACGAGAAAAATCAGCAGCAAGGTGAGCGCGGCTCCGCCCAGCAGCACGGGCCGAAAACTGCTGGAGCCGCCTTTCTGCCTCCTGTTTTGGCTATTTCTCTGCATCCGCGCTGAACAGGCAGCAAGTCTGAGTGGGTGAGTGCGGCAGGGCGGCGGTCGCCGCCAGACGGTCAGTCAATGGCGATTTCTTTGAGAATGTCAAAGTTGTCCAAAGCCTTGCCGGAACCCAGCACCACGGAGGAGAGCGGATCGTCGGCGACAATGATCGGCATTCCAGTCTCGTTGGCCAGCAGCTTGTCGAGATTCTTCAGCAGCGCGCCGCCGCCGGTGAGGACGATGCCCTGATCGACGATGTCGGCGGACAGCTCCGGCGGCGTGGCCTCCAAAGCCAGCCGCACCGCGTCAACAATGACCTCGATCTGCTCGGCGATGGCGGACTGAATTTCGTCGGAGCGGATGGTGATGGTCTTCGGCACGCCGGAGACCAAGTCGCGGCCTTTGATCTCCATCGTCTCATACGGCTCGGCAGGGAGAACGTTGCCGATGGAGATTTTGATCAGCTCCGAAGTGCGCTCGCCAATGGCTAAATTGTGCTTGCGCTTGATGTACTGGAGGATAGCCGCGTCCATTTTGTCGCCCGCCACCCGCACCGATTTGGCATAGACTATGCCGGCCAAGGAGATCACGGCCACTTCGGTGGTGCCGCCGCCGATGTCGATGACCATGTTGGCGGTCGGCTCGGTGATCGGCATGTCCGCGCCGATGGCGGCGGCCATCGGCTCCTCAATCAGGAAGACCTCGCGCGCGCCCGCTGATTCAGCGGATTCGCGCACCGCCCGCTTCTCAACTTGGGTGATGCCGGACGGCACGGAGATGATGATCCGGGGATGGACCAGTGTCCGGCGGTTGTGCACCTTGTTGATGAAGTAGCGGAGCATGGCCTCGCAGACCTCAAAGTCGGCGATCACGCCGTCGCGCATGGGCCGGATCGCGTCGATATTGCCCGGAGTTTTGCCCAGCATTTCTTTGGCCTCGGTGCCCACCGCCAGCACTCTGCCGCCGCGCACCGCGACGACCGAAGGCTCCCGCAGAACGATGCCCTTGCCTTTGACATACAGAACCGTGTTTGCTGTGCCGAGATCGATGGCAAGGTCGCTGGACATCCAGCCGAAAAGAAAATTCAACGGGGAAAACATCCGGTTTCACCTGGGAAGAAGTCGTTCTGTCAAACAAATAAAGGCTCCGCAGGAGCCGCTGAACAGTTCGTGAGCAAGGCGGAATCCACCTCAGCGTTCAGTTTACCAGCACCGCCGCAAACTGGCAATGCCAAAACGGCAGAACGCAGATGCTGACAAAACAATCATTATTTCAGAAGACTGTCCGGTCTCGGCTTAAAAAAGCCGCAGCTGCCTGCCTATGTTCTTCTTCCTCGCTTGCAGCTGGGAAAGCGGCGGCGCGTCGAAAATGTCAGCTGGAATTTCCTTGAGAAAACTGGACGGCGCGGGCCGCTCAATTCCGGCGAAGCCCTGCCGCTCCATTGCGCTGGTCAAATAAAGCGTCTCAGCGGCGCGGGTGAGGCCGACAAAGAAAAGCCGCCGCTCTTCACGGAGCTGCTCTGCTGCTGCGTCATCGTTCAGCGGGATACGGGGCGCGAGCGGCAGCAGGCCCTCCTCGCAGCCAGCAAGGAAGACCGCCTTGAACTCCAATCCTTTGGCCGCGTGGAGCGTGGTCAGCAGCACGGCCTCGGCTCGCTCGTCATAGATCAGGCTGTCCTCGTGCCTGCGCAGATGTTCGGCAAAGGCAGGCAGCGAGACCGTAGCGGCGGCCATGTTGCGGAAGCGGAGCAGATCCGGCTCCTCGCGGTTCAGGCTGCGCTGCTCCAGCAGAAGATCAACTGCGGCAAGAGGTGATAATTCAGCCAGTCGGGCCGTGAGGTCTGCGAGTTTGCCAATAGTTGCTTGCAGGCGTTCCGGCAGGACAGCAGCCCGCAATGCGGCAAGGGGCGCATCGCTGCTTTCTAACAAAATCTGCTCAGCGGCGGCCAGCGAGACCGCGCCGATGCCCTCTTCCTGTCCAAGCAGAAAAAGCAGTTCCGCTGCGTCAATCTGCCCGGCAGCCAAAAGCAGCTCGTAATACAGGGGGCGGACAGCACCGCTCAGATAAAATGGCTGCAAATCAATCACCTGACAGGGCAGCGTCCGTTCCGCCAAGGCGTGGGCGATGAGCGGCATTTGGCGGGAGGTGCGGCAGAGGATGGCAATGTCAGACAGAGCCAGGGTGTTTTCGCCCCCTCCTTGCAGACGGTCAATCTCCCGGTGCGAAGTGCCGCCGACTAAGTGCTGAATCTGCCCGGCAATAAAGGCGGCTTCAGCAGCGGCATTGACGGAAGCATGGCGACAGATCAAGCCCGGTTTGGCCGCCATCGCCTGCGGACTGGGTGTCTCCTCATCCTCATGATTATGCCGGATCACTGCCGCCGCTGCTTGAAGGATCCTCGCCCCGCTGCGGTAATTGCGGGTGAGGGCATGAAACTTAGGCTGCTGCTCGGCTACGAACTTGCGGAACCAGACGGGATTCGCGCCTCGGAAGCCGTAAATGGCTTGATCCGGGTCGCCGATGGCGAAAACCGCCGCAGTTTCAGATAAAAGGCGCACCAGCTCGTACTGGGCGGCGTTCAAGTCCTGAAATTCATCCACCAAAAGGTGGGCGACGCTGGCCCGGACTTCGGCGGCAAAGTCTTGGTCGCGACGGAGCAGGCTGACGCAGGCCGGGACAATTTCGTCCAAATCCATCAAGTTACGCTCGCGCAGGCAGCGAAAATAAGGCCGCAGCGGGTCGGCTTCGACGTAGCTTTCCGGCAGTTCCGCTTGGCTGGCGAGGAAGAGCGCGGCCTGCCGCCGGATGTCCTTCTGCTCGCGCTCGGCAATTTGCGGATATTGCTGGCGGACAATGCGCTCCCGCATCTCCGGCCCGGCCAAGGCAAGCTGCGGATTGCGGCGGCGCAGCCAGTGCAGACAGAAGCCGTGGAAGGTCTCGACCAGCGCGGCCTGCTCGCCGACGCTGGCGGCCAGCCGCTGACGGATTTCCTCTGCCGCCTTGTTCGTAAACGTGATGATGACCAGCGGCCCTTGGCCTTGCTCCAGCAGACGGACAGCCCGCCGCACCAGCGTGTGCGTCTTGCCGGTGCCTGGCCCGGCTTGGACAATAATCCGGGCGGCATCGTTGTCCACGGCGGCCTGCTGCTCCGGGTTGAGCGGCCTGCTCAGGTGCGGCGGCGGGGTTTCTTTTTTATCCTTTTTGCTGAAGACGGCCTTCTCGCGTTCTTTTTTCTGGCGGGGTTTGGCCGCACTCAGGCCGAAAAGATTGAGCTGACCGCCCAGCTCAGCCCGTTCATCTTCGGCAAAGACCGTGATCACCCCGAATTCGCCGTCATAGCCGGGCCGACGGATGACCTTGCCTTCCCGCACCCGCTCCACGGCCTTAGCGAGCAGCGGCGAAACCACCGCGATTTCCGCCAGCGGAGTATCTTCTAAAAGGAGGCGGAACTCCGAGCCGAAGGCGTTGATCAGGCGGCCATACGCCTCATCAACCCGCTTGCTGGCCGAGCCGCAGCCGAACAGCTCGCCGAGCATTTCCGGCAGAGGAATGAGGCTGCGGACTGCGGGCGCGTTCTCCGGCCAGACAGTCTCGTCCCGGTCGGCCAATTCCAAAACCCGGTGCAGCACGCCGACAGTCAGGGCTTTGCCGCAGCGTGGGCAAATCCCCTTGGCCTCGCGGGTCTGCTCCGGCTCGAAACACACGCCGCAGCTGCGGTGGCCGTCGCAGTGGTATTTGCCTTCTTCCGGGTAGAATTCGATGGTCGCGGCCAACCGCCGCTCGCAGCTCGGCTGACGCAGGCTATCGCGCAGGGAGAAAAAATCAAAGCCCGCCGCAAAGATGTTCGCCTCGCGGCCTAATTTGGCCGGGGAATGGCAGTCGGAATTGGAGATCAAGGCGAAACGGTCAAGGGCGGAAATACGGCGGTTCATGGCCGGGTCTGAGGACAGGCCGGTTTCAAGGGCGAAGATTTCGCCGCTCAAATCGCCGAAGCAGTCTTCCAGCGTGTCAAAGCCCGACTTGGAGCCGAAGAGGGAGAACCACGGTGTCCAGATGTGCGCGGGCACAAGGAAACCTTCCGGCGCGTGCTCAAGCAGAATGGCGAGCAAAGTCTGCGAGTCAAGGCCGAGGATGGGGCGACCGTCCGCCTCCAGATTGCCTATCCCGGCCAGCACGCCGCTGATCCGCCGCGCTGCCTCGAAGTCCGGGGCGTAGAGCAGGTTGTGCACCTTGCGCACTTGGCCGCCGCGTTTGTAGATCGAGCTGATCTCCGCGCTGAGGACGAAACGGATGCGCGATATGTCCGGCTGCACGCCGGGCGGCAGGACAGCGGCCAGCCCGCTGATCTCGTTGTTCTTCAGCTTGAAGAAGCCCGGCTCAGCAGGCTCCAGCTCGTCGCAAAGCTGCGCAAACCAGGCCGGATGGGTGAAATCGCCCGTGGCGACCACATCAATGCCCTTGACTGCCGCCCACGCTGCCAAGCCATGCAGATTGCTGGCCTTACTGGTGGCGCGGGAATAGCGGGAGTGGACGTGGAGGTCAGCGATGTAGGGCATGTAGTCTTTAAAGCGTATAGTGTTGCAACTTTCAGATAGTTTGAAAAATTTCTTCGCCGAAATCAGACAAGGCGTTGAAGTCATCTAGTATCACGATGATTTTAACCATGAGGGAAGCCGATAATTTCTCTACTGGATTCAAATATGAAGAATATGAAGACGGAAATATTAATTTATGGTCACAGTTTTCAACTGTCGAACAGTCGAGTTTTTTTCTGAGGGCCTTTGCTTGCGCCCATTTATGCTTTATGGGGTCAAGATCAGGATTGCGTTTTTTATACAGCTCTTTGTCATGCTCCCAAAGTTCTGTTCGGCTGCTTTTCTGGGGTGCGACAGGTGAGAAGCCCAGTTTCGAGACCAATTTTTTCGTCGCATCGCCTTCATATGCCCTGTCCATGATCATCGCGCATGGTTCTGAGGCCGCCTCCAGTTCCGTCAGCAGCCTGCGGCCTTCCGGCGCGTCTCCGGCCTGGCCGAGAGAAAAAGAGAAAATCACGGCGCATTAATCGGACGGGTCAAGAAGATGCAGTTTTGTTGTCCAGCCGCCATAGACCTACGGGAACTTCAAAAAATTGGTATCTTTGGCAGTTGGCGCATTGTAACTGCCTAATTATTCAATGACGCTTTCGGCAAAATCGGTATTTTTCGAGGTACCCTTAAGCAATTGCATAAAGATTGACAGCTATTTGCTTGTTTTTACGTTTTTCTATAAAAAACAGCGTGAAAAAACAAAAAAACTTGCCTTGCCAGAAAGTACATTTTTTTGTATTTTATCTTGTAAGCAGGAATGATTCCTAACAGCATCGCGTTCCTGACAAATTGTTCACGCGTGAAGTTGCTGCAATGACAGGGAGACCCATAATGAGCATAGAATACAGAAAAAACTGCGCAATAATTCGCTACGAAGCAGACCGGCTTGATGCCGCCAGCGCACCGTCCTTTCGAAAAAGGATTCATGAACAAATGACTGAACAGCGCAACGCGCTCATTTTGGACCTCAACGCCGTCAAATTCATGGACAGCAGCGGATTGGGAGCAGTTGTCGCCCTGATGCAAAGCTTAAACGATAACACATCACTGCTGCTCTGCGGGGCCGGAGACAACATCAAGACCTTGCTTCGAACAACGCATCTTGACAGCATGTTCCAGATGCACATAGACGCTGAAAGCGCGGCCCGCACCGTGCATTGAAGCTGACCGCCGTTTCACTTTTTCCGCCCTGCTCCTTTCCGGGCACAGGGCGTTTCTATTTTTCTTCTTTGTTGTTCTTCCAGCAGTTCTGCCGCTCCGGCGGCGAGCAGGCCGGGCGGCGGAACTCATCTTCCAGCATCATATCCGCATGGCTGCGCGGCTGCGTGGCGTGGTACAGCTTGCCTTCAGCCTTGTAGAGCAGAGCTTCCAGCACTGCCGCATTGGTCGAAGAGGAAAGCGTGCGGTCGTGTGCGCCGTCTTTTTCCCGGCGGCCTTCAAACCAGCCGCGTTCTGGGTCGTGCAGCGGGCTGATCAACTGCATCAGACCTTCGGTATAGCTGGTTTTCCATAACGCCCACATGCCGAAGGCCGCTGCTGTGGACACCAGTGCAGTCTCAGGCTGCGTCTCCCCTTCAGGGGTCACTGTGTTCCAAGCATAGCCGTCGGCGAAAATGCTGTCGTACAGGATGCTGGGCTTTTCTGCTTGGCGGCGTTCATTGCGGGCGGTGAAGATCCGCTCCAGCCTATAGCGCTGCTCCTGTACCGCATAAATCCGCCGCGCCATTTCCGCTGCCTCCGCGTCGCTGCTGAAGGAGTCCAAGCTGGCTTGATCATCAATACGGTCCCAGTTGAACTCCAGCCCCAGCAGCATGTAAGGCATAGTGACTAACGGATTGGAACTGCCGGTCGTTCGGGAGTCCTCCTTGCTTTGCGAAAGTTCAAGATTGTAAATCCGCACGCCGGGCGGCTTCACGGTTAGAGGCTTTGGACGGGGAAAGCCCCACGAGGCATAGCCCATCAGCGCGTAGTCCTGATAGCCGAGCGGCTCCTTGGGAAAGGAGGAGGGAGGGTCCGTGCCGCTGTTACGGTTCATACCGTGCAGGCCGCCACAGTCGTCAATTACTTCGCAAAACTCCCAACGCAGCACCGCTTTGTCAATATATTCGGCGTACTGCGGCGCACGGCTTCGAAGGATTTGCAGCCAGATCAACAGTCTGCCTATGTCAACCGCCGACCAGCCGACCGAACGTTCCTCACCGTTCCGGTCAGTCATAGTGCCGCTGTCGGCGCGGTAGAACAGATTCGGCAGCTTGCCCTTGTGCAACGACATTTTGTTGAGAAAGCCGAGCAGCGGGCTGATGCGGTGGTCAAATTCATATTCGTCAATAAAACCAAAATGATGCGCCGCAACGGCAGCGGCGATCGCATCGGCGATGTTCCAGACGCTGACCACGTCGGATCCTTCAAGACCGCTGGTCAGTCCAGTATCCGCATGATGATTGTTGACAAAATATTGCCAAGCTGTTTTCGCCCATTCGATCTCTTGCTCGTTCAATTTGCCATGCCGTCCCTGCCGGAACAGTTCAGAATTGACCAGTCCTGTCAATGCTTTCTCTGTGCCACGCACAGCAAGGCCACAGCCTTGGCAGGCCAGAAGCAAAACTAGGACAGACAACAGAATGATGCGTATGTTCATTTTCCGCCTGTTTTTCGCAAGCACTGGCCCAGCTCCTGGTTGACGCTGGGGCACTCCTCGATAGTTTTATCCCAGAGCGAAGGGGCGGCGGTTTGTCCAAACTGAAGGAGTTTTCCTTTTGCTTTGTACAAAAAACTTTCCAAGACAATACCATTATTGTTAGCAGTAAATGTGTCAATGAAACCTGCGCCGTTTTCAAACAGTCCTTCGTAAAAGCCTTTTTCTTGGTCATGCAAGTGGCTTATTGAATCAAACAAAGTCTGTGAATAGGGCATGTCCCAGACCGCCCATATGCCGAATGCTCCCTTCAGTGCCACTGCCGCAAATTTTGGCACATGCTCCCCGCTGTCAGTGATGGTGTTCCAAGGGTAGCCGTCGCTGTAGATGGTGTCATAGACGAAATATGGATCCTGATCAAGCTGATGCTCGGTGCGGGCGGTCAGTATCCCTGTCTCGCGATGCCGGGCAGCTTGCACGGCAAAAATGCGGCGGGCAAAGTCAGCCATTTCGGCATCGGTATGCACATTGTGCGGGCTGCTGCGGTCATCGGCGCGGTCCCAGCCCAGTTCCATCGCGTCCAGCACGTAGCTTTCGGTCACAACGTAATTATGAGCTGTCAGCTCGCGGGGGTCGCGGGAGTCATACGGCACTTCGATTCCGTGGAGCAGTATGACGCTGTACGGCTCCATTTTTGAGGCCCGCGCGGTGTCAAAACCCCAAAGCTGAAAACCTTTGGCTGCGTACTCCTCGTAACCGAGTCGTCCCTCCTGAAGGTAGCGCAGCTCGCCCGATGAGGTGGAGGCTCCATACAGTGTGCCGTTCTCATTGACCATGTTGGAGAAGTTCCAGCGCAGCACGAAATTGTCAATGGCGGCGGCATGAATCGGATACCGCTCTTTGATGATTTTCAGCCAAATCAGCATCCGGCCCAAATCAAGGGCGGAATAGCCGATCTCCCCTGCCTCGTTGCCGTAGTTGACCTTGATCATGTCTTTGGCGTGATAGACCTTGTTCGGCAGCTCGTTTTGAAAAAATTCCAGTTTATTGAGTGCGCCGAGGAGTTTGGTCATCCGCAAATTGAACTCCTTTTTGTCAATTATGCCCAGCTCGTAGGCCGCCGTCATGCCGCCCATGTACGAAGCTGTATCCCACATAGTGGTTGACGGATATTGCTGCACAGCATTGCAGAGACCGGAGTCTTGCGTGTTGTTTTCGAAATATTTCCATGCAATTTTAGCAAGTTCAATCTCCTCTTCGGTCAGCGGCGAAGGGCTGCGCTCTTTGATGCCGGACAGGGAAGATCTGCCTTCTGCGACACTGAACTTTTCCGGCTTGCGGGCAGCAGGGGCAAACGGATCCTCGGCGCAGGAGACAAGCGTGAGAACAGCGGCGAGGCTGCTCCAAAGCAACCAGTTTTTGGACATGGAAAAACCTCCAATAAGTAATGCGTCAGGGTTGAGATGCCATCTGCGGGGATCTGCGGATCGGGAGCAGCGGTCCGTTTTGCATGAAGGCGAGGCTTTCCAGCACCACGGCATTGGTGTTCGCATTGATTGAGCGATTCGGCTGGCCGTTTTTTTCATAAACCCCCGCCTGCCAGCCGCGCTGCGGATCATACAGGCTTTTGACCGCTTCCAGAAGTTTGGCCGTATATTTTGTTCGGTAAAGGGCATGCCAGCCGAACGCGGCTTTGGTGCTCAGTGTCTTGAATGCTTCAGCATCTTTGCCGTCATCTGTGATCGCCTTCCAGAATTCGCCGTTGACGAACACGGTGTTGTAAACAAAATACGGATCCTGATCTATATGGTCTTCGCTGACAGCAGTCAGGATTCCTGTTTTTTGCCAGCGTTTCTCCTGCGCCAGATACACGCGCCAAGCAAATTCTCCTGACAGTCTGCCGCCGCCAAACTCTAATCCGTCGAGAATATACGGCTCGCTGAGCACATAGTTGTGCGCGTCCAAGGTGGACGCGTCGCGCTGGTCTGTCGGCACGTCAACGCCATATTGAGGCCGCAGGCTTAAAAAGGCGTAATGGTCGCCAGCGACGCTCATGTCCAAACCTGCCAAAGCGGCGGCGCGGGCGGCATACTGCTCGTAGCCGAGACGGCCTTCCTGCACCAAGACGGTTTTGCCGCTGCGGACTGCGGCACCCACAAGCTGTCCCTTGTCCGCCAAGGCCGTCCAGCTCCAGCGGCTGAGAATTTTCCGCGCCTCCGGGCTGTGTTCAGGATAATCCCAGACAATGATATGCAGCGGCACCAGCAGACGGGCCAAGTCAATTGCCGACCAGCCGATGCCCTTTGGGCTGGGCGTGTTGTCATAACCGCTCATGGCCAGCGTCTCGCTGCTGTAAGCTTTGTTCGGCAGCAATCCTTCAAACAGATCCAGCCTGTCCAAGCTGAGGAGCGCCTGCGACAGCCGCTGATCAAAGACATGACGCGGGATCAGCTCCAAACGGCGGGCGCTGATCAGGGCGAGCAGATACGAGGCGGTGTCCCAGAGCGTGGTTGAGGGAAAGCCGTCCGCCGAATTCACCAAGCCGGTCTTGGGCTGGAGGTTGTTTTCAAAATACCGCCAAGCTGCCGCCGCCCATTCCCGCTCGGTCTGACTCAGCAGCGTGCAGGTTGGGCTTGGAATATCTTGAAGCTCCTGTAGGCGCGGCAGGTTTTCCGGCGGCTTCAACCCCTCCCAGCCTTCGAGAAAGACGATCAGGCCGAAGGCCAGCAGCAGGCCGAGGATCATCGCAATGTGGCTGCGGGCGTTGACCAGCCCCTGCCGGAATGAGACGCTCATGCGGGCGGCCTCCAGAAGGCGGCCTGGATCAGTCCGCTGAGGATAAGGACATTGTGCAGTCCCCAGAAGGTGTTGATCAGCACGCCGCCAAGAGTGTGACTGCTGCCGCTCAGATACGCCGTCCAAGCATAAGCGATGCCGAGCAGTGTGAGCAGAGCAATGCTGAACTGCGGCAGAATCAAAGGAAAAAAATTACCTTCCTGTCTCTGCTTGGGCGTGACCGGAAATTTAATCTGCCTGCCACGCAACACCGTCCACAACGCCCTCAGATTGACGGAGAAAAAGGCTAAATAAGAAGCTTTGCCTTTGAAGCCGCTCAATCCCCACGTGCCGGTCATGAAAGCCAGCTCAGTCAGCAGGAGAAACGGCAGGATATGTTTAAAAAAATCTGCGGTGTACGCAGAGACGGGCGAGATGCCGGTGAAAAAATAGACAACCGGGGCAAGCAGAAAGACAACATTCCAAATGCCGCCCAGATAGGACCAAAATGTCGCGGCGTACATCAGCCGCTGCGCGGGCGAAAGCCCAGGCCGACACATGACTTTATCACGGAGCAGGACATCCAAAGTGCCGCCGGCATATTTGAAACGCTGCACCATCCAGCTGCCCAGGT
Organism: Candidatus Electronema sp. JC; assembly: GCF_048287365.2. Taxonomy (NCBI): domain Bacteria; kingdom Pseudomonadati; phylum Thermodesulfobacteriota; class Desulfobulbia; order Desulfobulbales; family Desulfobulbaceae; genus Candidatus Electronema; species Candidatus Electronema sp. JC. Next base: position 19,672 of record NZ_JBLWEM020000064.1, read on the forward strand.
CCTGCGGAGAGAGCATCTTGCTTTCAACTTCCGGATGCAGCACCGATTTCCAATTCCGTTCCGGGTCGCCATGCAGAAGGATGGATGTATAAAAATCCTCGGACACATGAAACTTATACGGCATGATCTTAATTTTTTTTGCCTTCACAAACTTTTGGAGGCTTTGTTCATCAAGCATCGACTGCTTTTGTAAAAAGCGGATCAGCTTTTGGTTGAAGACCTGATGACGCTGGAAACTTGTGCTGACTGTTTCCGCATAGCCCTTCAGCGCCGCCTCCATCACCGCCTCGCGCCGGTGCACCGAGCCAGCTCCGCAGCAGAAGGAGGCATTGGCCCAGTTGCGGCGGCGCAGGATCACATCATAAAACATCTGCGGATTATTGGCCAAAGGATCTTGGCCAACTTGCACCGGGCCGATCAGTCGCTCAAGCCAATTCGCCAGCCAGATGCCGGGGCTGCCGAGCCAGTGCCGCCAGACATCGGGGAGCGGGCGGCCTTCGGGCAAGTCGTAATACCAATGCGGAGTCTGCACCCAAGCGACGGCGGGATCGCGGAAATAGCCCAGCGTATGTTCGAGCAACGCAGGCAAAGGTCTGGTGTCGGCATCGCAGATGACAATGAAGTCTCCGCTGGTCTGCTCCATCGCATTGGCCAGATTGCCGGCCTTGAAGCCAATACGCTCTTTGCGGGTCAGGTAGCTGACACCTTCTTCTTCCGCCACTTTCTGCATCGCATCGCGACCTCCATCGTCCAGCACATAAATCTTCAAATCAAGCGGATGCGGATAGCGGAGCTGCTTCGCGTCGCGGATGCTCAGACGCACTAATTCGGGATTTTCGCTGACTGTGGGAAAAAACACGTCCACGCTGACAGGACGTTCAGGATGGCTGGCTGGTTCAGCGACGCAGTCCCGGATCTGGCGCGGCGGCTTGCGGCTTGGCGTGTCGGCGACTTTCCATAAATTGAAAGTGAAGAGCGTAAGCCCGATATAAGCGCAGGTTTCCGCCGCCGCCAACGGCAGTGCGAACCACAGGGCATCCTGATTCAGCGAGGAACACCAGCGCCAGTTGAGATACCAAACCCCGACAGCAAGATTCATGCTGGCTAAAACTTGCCAGATAAATTCAATAACTGGAGATTGTTCCAATGGAGGCGGAGGCTGCCTCTCCTCGAATTTGGAAAAATAAAAAGCAGGCTCGCTCATGACTGCGCAGGGTCGGAAAAAATTATTTCAGCCAATCCCAATGCCATGTTATGCCGATGCTGCCGTCTGCGAACCCGCTGTCATGCTGCAAGTTTGAACGCCATGGGAAACGGGTGCCGCCATAATTTTTGTACGCTATTGAGAAATATTTGCCACGCCAAGCAAGCTCATAGGTGTAGTCAGGATCCCAAGGCTGCTGCGCGCCGCTGTCGTCGAAGTAATGAAAAAATGTGAAGCTCAGATGCAGACTACGGTACAGCGGAACACTGAAGCTGATTTTTCCCCGTATTTTGTCATGACCATCCTCCTCGACAGTAGTGTAAAGCGGAGAATAAATCATGCCCGCAGTGCAGCTTATTGCCCGTTCCGGTTCAATCAAAAATGGTCTGGCAATAAAATCCGGCACTGGCAAATTCCAAGTCAGACTGTAGCTGCCCCGGTCATACTGCTCAGAAACGTCGCTGATAGATCTGTTGCCGGTGTAATTGCTGTAGACCAAGCTGAATGTGTAAGGCCGCCAATCTTCATAGCCGAAGCGGTACACGAAGTCAGGCTCCCATTCATCCTGCTCCTCCTGCTCAGTGTAATAATACAGAACCGTTTCAGCGAACCAATATCCTAACGGAGTGAATTTTACACTGGTGTTCAAGACCGGAAAGTATCCGTCCCCGCTGTTTCTCTGGGCAAGAGAAAAACCGGCATCGCATGACAATTCCTTGTTCACCCTGCTGTCTGTCGTGCTTTCCAGCCATTCCTTTGCAGGAAAATCGAATGATTTTGATGCTCCATCAAATATTCTCTTTAATTCTTCCTCCATTTCATCTGCTTTCACTCCGCCTGCTGGTTGAAAGAAAAAAGCTGTTGCAAGCAGCACTGCTTTTTTCAGTGAAATTTTCATCAGCAGCTAAAACATGCTTTCTGACAAGAATTTGTAATAGATATTTTCTGTCATTTTGTGATCAATATCAACTATATGCTCACGCTCAAAAATAAGATCCCAGATGAGCCAAGGCAGCTTGTAATATTCCCTGCCTCCTGTGTCAATAGAATTTTTTCTGTTGATCAGAATTGCGATATTCATTTCTTGATCTAACTGATACTGTGTTCCATCCCACAAAATAGGCGGCAGATGATCACTGACAATGCAGATGATTGAGTCCGGGTCTATCTCCTGCAGCTGCCTTATGTAAGATGCAAGAGCCTTAGTTCTGTAGAAAAACTGATTTGCTATCTTGCGAACGCGCTCGTCCTCATGTTCAACTTCGACCACATCGGGATGCTCTTCCCGAACGGTTTCGTAAGGAAAATGACCGTACATTCCTATCACATAGTTGAACAGCATCCCTTTTTTCTCTTCTTTGAACTTTTTGACCTTTTTCAGATTGTATGCAAAAACATCCCCATCAAAAATAGGAAGATACTCTTTCACTGAATCAAATTCATCTATTTCTTTTAAAAAGGTCACGTCATTGAACCCTATACTTCTGTATGCCTGCTTCGCATTGAAATAACATGAACTTGAGGCGATGGTGGCAACAGCCTGATATCCGAGATTCTTCAGCCGCTGCACAAAGCTGCTGGCCCTATTGCCCATCATCACATTGAAATCAACGCTGTCCACTTTAGCAAGAGCAGGTATTCCTGTCAGCAGCTCAAATTCAGCCTGCGCAGTTCTCCCTCCATAAACTGGAGATTTAACTAATGAAAAAATTTCATTCTCCAGCAGAAATGGTTTCAGTTCTGGAGAGAGCGGCGAGATATTGAACTTGACATTTTTCAGCAGCCTTGGATCAAGAAAACTTTCAAGAACTACAAGATGGATATTTCTCAAAAAATATGTTTCGACATTCAAAAAATCAGGATAGAGAATATTATGAATATTTATAGATTTCGACTCTATTTTCATAGAAAATTCTTCTAAAGTTTCCCTGTTTTTCTTCTCTTGCAAGCCGTAATAGATAAAACTTGCGACCCTTCCGTTGCTTTTAATTGTCCTCTCTTGCGACCAATCAATATAATTGAATTTTTCAACAAGAAATACCCTTACGGGTGAAAAATAAAATATCGAAAAAATAAAGACTAAAATTAAAATCCTTTTTAACACAGAGAAAGAGAAAGTTTTTAAAGAATACTCGTCCGCTATTTTTGCATGCAGAAAAAAAGACGTCAGAGGCAAAAGAACTATAAAGAATAATATAACAGAATAACCTGCCAGAGGAGAAAAATCCATTACCGTATTGATATTATATAAATCAGAAGGGTGAGGAGATCTCCTGAGAAAACTGTAGAAAATATCAAAAAATATATAGAACGAAAGCAGAGGGAAAAATGGAAGAATAAACTTGAATACAACTCCTTTCGCCCTTCTGCAAAAAAAGACCGAACTGATGATTACCAGCAAAGGCAGTTCAAGTGTAAATATCTGATAATCAAATGGATCGGTGTCCAGGCCGCCTATATCGACCCACCACGCTGACATTTTGCTGTAGGCAAAGAAAATAAGCAGCAGCGCAGCCAGATATCCAAAGCCGTTGACAACAGCGGAACAACGAGGGTGCTTTTTCATTGTAGGCAATTAATTGGTTCAGATTTGTTCACCCCCGCTCTGTTGCCAGCCAAAAGGAACTGACCGCAGTCATCGTCTGCGCAATAAGGAGTTTTGTCCTTAAAAAAGCACAAATCGACCGGTCTGTCATCAGGAAAAATGCGTACAGCTTCTGCAAAAAAAAACAGAAATAATTGCAATTGTTTACACACAAGAAGACTCATCCCAGCAGCAGGCCGTTGGCGAAGCGGGTGGCCGGGCCGATGATGCCGCCGAGCACGCCCGTGTAGGAGAGCAGCAGCACGAGCAGGAAGCCGTATGGCTCCATCCGGGCGTAGCGGAGGGCCGCGTCCGGGGGCAGCAGGCCCATCAGCACTTTGGAGCCGTCTAACGGCGGAATGGGCAGGCAGTTGAAAACCATCAGCATGATGTTGATCCAGACCGAGGCTGCCGCCATGTTCACCGCCGGGACAAGCAGGCTGATGAGCCAAGGCGAGGCGGGCGGCAGCAGAAGCAGCAGCTTGACCGCCAAGGCGCTGGCCAGGGCCAGCAGCAGGTTCGCGCCTGGCCCGGCCAAGGCCACAGCCAGCATTCCCTTGCTCGGATTGCGGAAATAGGCCGGATTAACGGGAACCGGTTTGGCCCAGCCGATGCTGATGAGAAAAAAGGCTATGGTGCCGAAAGGATCGAGGTGACTGAGCGGATTCAAGGTCAGGCGGCCCTCGTTTTTCGCGGTCGGGTCGCCCAACCGCAAGGCGGCATAGCCGTGCGCCAGCTCATGCAGAGTCAGGGCGAAGAGGAAGGGCGGCCCAAGAATGAGAAAATTCAGCAGGTATTGCTTGATGTCCATCGTGTTCTCGCAATGATGAAGGAAGTGCGGCGTTCAGCTCTGCCCCAGCCCCGGCAGCACTGGAACCGCTGGCGCAGCCTGCTTCGGCAGGCCGGTAATGTCCGTGACCTTGCGCACCGCCCGCTCGCTCACCCGTTTGCCCTGCGCCGCCTCGCCTTTGATCAGGTGCTCGTCAAAGTCAATCTCCAGCGCATTGCTCCGCGCTCTGGCTGAGGGCACGAGACTCACTTTCGCCCGCAAGCCCTTCTCTCCCACCAGCAGCAGCTGAATCACCGACCGATTGTGCTCCTCAAAGAGGCGGTAGTCCTTGTTAAGGATGAACTTAGGCGTGCGGAAGCGTTTGACATAGCTGAGGTTGAGCGCGCCTGACCGGTAGATGAGGTTGAAGACCAGCTCCTTGCGCACCGGCCCCATCCAGAGCAGGTCCGGGCCGACAAAGAGCTTGTCCGGTGCCGGGATGACCTTGTAGAGGCCGTCGCGGAAGATAAGCAGGATGCGGTCCAGCTCCGAGCAGGCGGCGGACAGGCCGTCTTTGCCTTCCTCCGCGCTGACCTTGTAGCCAAGGAAGCCCGACTCGCGCTGATAGACAAGCTGCAAATTGCTCAGAGCCGCCTCGCGCGCATCCACTTGGTCGAAGGCCTTCAGCTCGCTGCGGCGGGGGAACATCGGCCCGTATTTGTCGAGCAGACCTTGCAGATGCCTCTTCGCATAGAGCGTCACATCCTCAAGGTGCTTGTCAATGGCGGCGACGCTCCGCCGCAACTCCTCAATCTCCTTGCGCTGCTTGTTGAGGTCATAGCGGGAGATGCGCTTGATGCGGATGTCGAGCAGGCGTTCGATGTCCTCCTTGCCCGGCTTGCGGATCAGCCGCCCGGCAAACGGCTCCAGAGCCTGCCGCACCGCGTCGTTCACTGCCTTGGAGCTGCTTTCCTCTTCAATCTGCTTATACAGCCGCTCCTCAATGAAGACCTGCTCCAGCGTGGCCGCGTGGAGCTTATCCACCAAACGGCCACGCTCGATGCGCAGCTCCTGCTCCAAGTCGCGGCGCAGCTTTTCGGTGTTGTGCCGCAGCACCTCCTCCACGCCCATGATGCAGGGCATGTTATCCTTGATCAGCACTAAGTTAGGAGAAACACTCAGCTCGCAGTCGGTGAAGGCGTAGAGCGCGTCCAGCGCGTCTTGGGCGTACATGCCGCGCGGCAGCTTGATCTCCACCTCCACCTTTTCAGCGGTGTAGTCGCTGATCGAGGCGATCTTGATCTTGCCCGCTTTAGCCGCCCGCTCGACCGATTCAATCAATGCCTCTGTGGTCAGGCCCGCAGGCAGCTCAGTGACGGTAATGGTCTTATCGTCGCGCAGCTCTAAGCGCGCCCGACAGCGCAGGCGGCCATTGCCGCTCTCGTAGCTGGAAGCGTCCACGATGCCGCCGCCGGGAAAGTCCGGGTAAAGCGTGAAGTCCTTGCCGTCGAGGCAGTCTATCTGCGCTTGCAGCAGCTCGCCGAAGTTGTGCGGCATGATCTTGGTGGCCATGCCCACCGCGATGCCTTCCGCGCCCAGCAGCAGGAGCAGCGGCAGCTTGGCAGGCAGTGTCACCGGCTCCTGCATCCTGCCGTCGTAGGAGTCCACGAACGCGGTCAGATCAGGATTGAAGAGCGTCTCGCGGGCCAGCGGCGTGAGGCGGCATTCAATATAGCGGGCCGCTGATGCCTGGTCGCCAGTGAAGGTGTTGCCAAAGTTGCCCTGCCGGTCTATCAGCAGCTCCTTGTTGGCCAGATTGACCAGCGCGGCGAAGATGGACTGGTCGCCGTGCGGGTGCAGCTTCATGGTCTCGCCGACCACGTTGGCCACCTTGTGATAGCGCCCGTCGTCCATGTTGCGCAGCGTCTGCAAGATGCGCCGCTGCACCGGCTTCAGGCCGTCGTCTATGTCCGGGATGGCCCGCTCGCGGATGACGTAGGCGGTGTAGTCGAGGAAGTTGCGGTCAAAGAGCCGGTGCAGGCGGCTTTGCGGCTGATCGGGTGTCTTGTCGTTGGCCATAGGTGATGGGTTGATATATGACGGGCCGCTCCTGCCATCTTGTTGTGAGCAGGAGCGTTCAAGGCGGACCGATGCAGTGAAGCTCGGTTTGCCCTTATCTTGGCAGCTTTTCTGATCCGCCGCAAGGCTTCTTCTTTGCCCATGTCCTTATTTCCGCTTCGCGCTGTTTCCCGCCACCCTGCGGCTCACAGCCCGCGCCGCCGCATCAGATTTGAGACGAACCGATTTTCAGAAAGCGACGGCATGATGAAAAAACAGATTGACATTTCTTGCAAAGACATGGTAAGAAATTTTACTCAGTCAGTTTCATTAACAATTGAGGGCCAACTTGTGAAAAAAAAGAAGCCGCTGCTCCTTGCCGTGCTCTTGTTCTGTTTCCTGCTGTCCTCAGCGTGGGCTGGCAATTCTGGCAGCTCCCTGCTGCGCATCTTCATGATGATGCAGCTGGGAGGAAAAGCCGCCGCGCCCAAGGTATCTCTCAGCGCAGCCCCGGCCACGATCATGCTGGGCCATGCTGCAACCTTGAGCTGGACCAGCACGAACGCGGATACCGTCAGCATGGACAACGGCATTGGCGCGGTTGATCTGAACGGCTCCCTGTCTGTGCAGCCGACCACGACCACAACCTACACCATCACTGCCGCAGACGCAAAAGGCTCTGCGACGGACAGCGTCACAATCACTGTGCTTCAGCCGCCCACGGTCTCTCTGTCTGCTGATCCGGCCTCCATCGCCGCAGGCGGCAATTCGACTCTGACTTGGACCAGCACCAATGCGGATTCCGTGAGCATTGACAACGGGATTGGCACGGTTGATCTCAACGGTACGAAAAGCGTTTCTCCCACAGCAAAAACAACTTACACCATCACTGCCACTGGTGCGGGCGGCACGGCGACCGATACGGCCACGGTTGAAGTGCTGCCTGCTGATGCCCCTGCAATCAGCATTTCTGCCGCCTCGGAGAGCATTGCCGCTGGCAGCTCCACCCAGCTGTCCTGGCAGAGCAGCAATGTTGACAGCGTTCATATTGACAACGGGATAGGTGCGGTTGCAGCAAATAATTCCCGCAGCGTCACGCCTGATCATACCACGACCTACACCATCACCGGTTCAGGAGCCAAGGGCACGGTCAGCGCGCAGGTGACGGTGCAGGTGACTGGCAATCCGACAGAGCAGCCGGAAGGCTCGTATGGTGAGCAGTATGGCGATCTTGTCCCGCCGGATGCGACCGTTGCTGAATACGATGCCAAGCGGTTTGCTTTGATTACCGGCTTGGTGCATGATCTGCAAGATGCGCCGCTGGCCGAGGTGCGCATCACGGTGCATGGCCATCCTGAATACGGCACGGTGCGGACTGATGCGGAGGGCCGGTTCAGCATTCCGGTGGAAGGCGGCGGCACCATGACCATTGCCTATAAACGGGCCGGTTTCATCACCTCGCACCGGCAGGTCTATGTGCCGTGGAATGACATTGCGGTTGCAGAAACCGTGCAAATGCTGGCTGAAGATTCGGCGGCCACGCAAGTCACCTTTGACGGCAATCCTGCAACCGTGGTCACGCATACAAGCACGCTGGTCACTGACGAGTTTGGCAGCCGCTCTGCGACCATAGTTTTTCAGGGCGACAACAAGGCGTATTTGGTTGATGAGCAGGGCAAAGATGTGCAGGAATTGACGACCATCACGGCCAGAGCCACGGAGTTCAAGACGCAGGAATCCATGCCTGCGGTTTTGCCGCCGAATTCCGCCTACACCTACTGCACGGAACTGTCCGTGGATGGCGCGGCACGGGTGCGCTTTGACAAGCCGGTGACGCTCTGGGTGGACAACTTCCTCGGCTTTAAGATGGTCAGCGGCGAGACCGTGCCAGTGCCGGTGGGTTATTACGACCGGGATCGCGGAGTTTGGGTGCCGTCTGAAAACGGCATTGTGGTCAAGCTGTTAGATACGGACAGCGACGGTGTTGTTGATGCCTTGGATTCGGATGGCGACGGCCAACCGAATGATCTGAACAGTGACGGCTCCTTTGCCGATGAAGTGATTGGCTTGGAAGATGCGAGCCGCTATGCGCCGGGAAAGGAATTCTGGCGGGCAGCTGTCACCCATTTCACGCCGTGGGACTGCAACTGGCCTTATGGGCCGCCGGAGGGGGCGACCGAGCCGAGTGGCAAGGGCACGCCTGATATTGAAACACCTGTAGATGATGCCAATAACGGGATGTGTAAAGCCAACACGGACTTTATCAACTCCTACGTCAAAAAACGGGGCCGGGTATTTCATGAAGATATTCCGATTCCGGGAACCGGCATGACCCTGCATTACGCCTCCAATCGGGTGGACGGGTACAAACAAGTCATCACGGTTCCGGCCAGCGGCGACACGGTGCCGGACAGCCTGAAGAGCATCATTGTTGAGGTGAAGCTGGCAGGCCGCACACTGACGAAGACTTTGGAGCCGCTGCCGAACCAGCAGGCGCAATTTGTCTGGGATGGTTTGGATTATCTGGGACGGGAAGCAGGAGCTGTGGAAGCTGATGTTGCTATTGGCTTTGTTTATGATGCGGTGTATTACTCAGCCGGGAATTTCTCCAATGCCTTTGCTCAAGCTGGCAGCGATGTTACCGGTATCCGGGCGCGGCAGGAGGTTACTTCTTGGCAGCGTTCTCAGCTCCCGATTACCGCAGAAAGAGATGCGGGACACGGAAGCATAGCTGAAGGCTGGACTCTGTCTGATCATCATATCCTTGGCATAGGTGCAGAGTACCTTTACAAAGGGGATGGCTCAATTCTGGAAAGAAACTCTAAAATCATAACAACAGTGGCTGGCACTGGCGTTTGGGCTGACAATATCGACAACATTCCGGCAACTGAGGCCAGTCTCGGTTATTCAACAGGAGTGGCTGTAGATCAGGCAGGAAATATCTTCATCGCCGACAGTTCCAAGAGCAGCATCTACAAGGTTGACACTGCTGGCATTCTCCACATAATTGCAGGCAACGGCTCTTATGGCTCCAGCGACGATAACGGCGACAATGGTCCGGCAACTGAGGCCAGCCTTTATGAGCCAAGAGGAGTGGCAGTAGATCAGATTGGAAATGTCTTTATTGCAGATACTTATAACAATCGCATTCGCAAGGTGGATACTGACGGCATTATCACCACATTTGCAGGCAATGGTTCTGAAGGCTACAACGGCGACAACATTCTGGCAACTGAAGCCAGCCTTGATCACCCAACAGGAGTGGCGATAGATCAGGCTGGAAATATCTTCATCGCCGATAGCAACAACTATCGCATCCGTAAAGTGGATATTATAGTCAAAGCAGTATAAAATGACTACACTGTGCGTATGGCATACTCAATAGATTTTCGTCGGAAGGTTTTGGAGATCAAAGACCAGGACAGCCTGAGCTTTGAAGAGACGGCTCTGCGTTTCGGAGTCAGCAAATCA
>NZ_JBLWEM020000065.1:0-24586 GCF_048287365.2 Candidatus Electronema sp. JC
ATATCATTGTTTTGTCAAAGGAATTTCTTGGTTCGAGGCAAAGACTGCCATCATCCCTGACGCTGTTCGGGCGTATTTGACGAAACCGATTTATACGCTTGAGCCTATCAATCTTTATGCAACTGCGTAACTCCTATCATATACATAAAATAAAAAGAAATTATTTTATCCAGATGCCGTAAGCGGCATACAGCGCGGTTGACCATCGCCTCTTCCGCCGTTATGATGCATCCAGCACGTTTTTCAATCCCAACGCCGCCGGAAAAAATGCCGCAGCCCCGCTGGACAACCGCCGACCTCCTTGACCTTGAATTCCTCCTCCAGCAGGACGAGGGCGAGGACATGGCCCGGCTGGCGGCCCGCGACCGCGAAATCTTTGCCGCGCTGCCGGTGAAGGAGGCTGCGGACGCGCTGCTGCTCCGCCGCTGGCTGGAACGCCGACAGCAGGCGGTGCAAGAGGACAGCTGCGCTCTGCCCGGCAGCCTCTGGCAGGAGCTGATTTTTCTTTTCGCGCTGGCCGTAGGGCTGGCCGGGCTGATCAGCGGCGGCGGGCTGGCCTTTTCCTTTCTTGCCTATTCCGGGGCCGCGCCGGTCAATGTGGCCGCCTATTTCGCGGTCTTCGTCCTTCTCCAGCTCGGCCTGCTCCTGCTTCTGGCCGCCTCCGCCCTCTGCGGCAGGCTGCGCGGCGCAAATCTGCTGGAATCCTCGTTGCTCTACCGGCTGGCCGGGCGGCTTTTTTTCTGGCTGCTGGAAAAATGCGCGGCAGCCGGCCAGCGGGCCTCGTCGCGCCTCTCCGCAGAACAACGCCTGAGCTGGGCCGCGCACGCAGGCAGCCTGAGGCATCTCCGGCAGCGGCACGGCCTGCTGCTCCTGCGGCCTTTTTTTCTGCTCGCCCAGCTCTTCGGCATCAGCTTTAACATCGGCGTGCTGGCCGCCACCTTGCTGAAAGTGATCGGCTCCGACCTCGCTTTCGGCTGGCAGACCACGCTCCAGATTGATGCCGCCGCCGTGCAGACCCTGACACAGTGGATCAGCCTGCCGTGGCGGCTCTGGCTGCCGGAGAGCGTCCCGACTTTGGCGCAGATCGAAGGCTCGCGCCTGATCCTCAAGGACGGCATCTACCATCTCGCCAGCCGCGACCTCGCTTCGTGGTGGCCCTTTCTCTGCCTCTCGGTGCTCTGCTACGGCCTGCTGCCGCGTTTGGGCCTGCTTGCTGCCGGGCTGCTCCGCCAGCGCAGAGATTTGGCCCAATTTGACCCGCAGCAGGGCCGCTTCCGCCAGATTGTTCATCGGATGCGCACGCCGCTGGTCTCCACCGCCGCCTCTGCTGAGGCAAGCAAAGGCGCGGCAGCATCGCCGCCGCAAGAAGCATTCGCGCCGAAAAGCAAGCTGTCGCCAAACGAGGAAATCCCGCCAGTTGTGGTCTTGATTCCAGATGAGCTGTTCGCCGCTTGCCCAACCGACGCGCTGGCCGAGCTGATCCGCCGCCGGGCTGGACAGCAGCTGCGCCAGACCATGCCATTTTGGACGCTGGACAAAAGCGAGGCGGAGGAGCTGGCGAGTCTGCACGAGGCAATGGCCGCGCAGGGCTGCAAGGATGTCCTCATCCTGCACGAGGCGTGGCAGCCGCCGGTGCAGGAGCTGCTGACCTGGCTGGCTGGGCTGCGCCGCGCCATAGGCCCGCAGCCGATGATCACTCTGGCTTTGATCGGCAGACCAGCAGCGGAGAACCTGCTCACGCCACCGCAGCCGGAGCAAGTCCGCATCTGGCGGCAGAAGACCGCTGCGCTCGGCGACTCTGGCCTGCACGTCATCGAATTATGCTGAAGCAGATTCCAGAATTCGCCATAGTCGGCCACCCGAACGAGGGCAAGTCCTCGGTGGTCTCCACCCTGAGCGAGGACGACTCGGTGCGGGTCAGTCCGGTGCCGGGCGAGACCACCGACTGCCGCGCTTTTCCGGTGCTGATTGACGGGCGCGAGGTCATCCGCTTCATTGACACGCCGGGCTTCCAGAATCCCCGCGCCACCTTGGCGTGGATGCGGGCGTATCAGGGCGATGACCGCGAGCTGCTGCACGAATTCATCCGCGCTCACCGCGATGATCCCGCCATGCACGACGACTGCGCCCTGCTCGCGCCGCTGGCCGCCGGGGCCGGAATCATTTTTGTTGTCGACGGCTCGCGCCCGCTCCGCAATATGGACAAGGCGGAGATGGAGATTCTTCGTCTCACCGGCAGGCCGCGCATGGCGATCATCAACTGCAAGGACGAGAACAGCAGCTTCCTCGCTGACTGGCAGAATGAGTTCCGTAAGCACTTCAACGCAATTCGTCTCTTCAATGCCAACAAAGCGACGTACAGTCAGCGCATCGCCCTGCTGCAAAGCCTGAAGGCCATTGATCAGGATTTGGAAGCGGTGATTGAAAGCGTCATTCAAGCCTTCAGCGCGGACTGGGACAACCGCCGCCGCCAGAGCGCGGTGCTGATCACCGCGATGCTTGCCGAAAGCCTGCGCTATCAGGCCAGCGCGACCTGCCCACCCGGCACGGACGAGGAGCGGCTGCGGGCCAAGCTGCGCCGCGAATACACCGACTTCGTCACTAAGCGCGAGCGCATCGCCCATCAGCAAATTCGCAGGCTCTTCAAGCACAATCTCTTTAATTTGCAGCTGCCGGAGCAGTCCATTTTGCAGGAGGATTTGTTCGCCGCCAAAACATGGCAGTTTCTCGGTCTGCGCGACGAGGATTTGATCTGGGCAGCGGCGATGAGCGGCGCAGCGGCGGGCGTGGGCATAGATGTGCTCACCGCAGGCGTTTCGTTCGGCGTGTTCGCGGCCATCGGCGGGCTGATCGGCGCGGCAGGCGCGGCCTTCAAAGGTAAGGAGCTGCTTTCCGGCAGCAGGCTTCTGGGCATGAAGCTGGACAAGCAGCAGCTCCAAGTCGGCCCGGTGACGAACATTCAGCTGCTCTATATTCTCCTTGACCGCGCCCTGCTTTATTTTCACCATGCGGCGAACTGGGCGCATGGCCGCCGCGATCACGACAGCGCAGCATCTGCCGCAGCCGGAGAGAAGCTGGGCTGCACAGCAGCATGGCGCAAGGAGGAACTCCTCATCTGCGACCGTTTTTTCAAAGCCGTGCAGAAAGAGGATCAGGCCGCGCAGGCACTGGCGGAGACAGAGTTGGCCGCGCTGCTGCTGGCCAAGCTGCGGGGGATCGGCGAAGGCTGAGGCGCAGGAGCAGTCTGCTGGCAAACTGCTCCTGAAAGCGTGGCTCAGAAAGCTGGATAGAAAGAGTACATCGGCATTGGCTGGGCCGCCTGCGGCGCGCAAAACCCGGAGGAATTGGCAAGGTAGTCCATGCCGGTCTTGATGCAGCTGCTCATCAGACCGGCATTGCTCCCGCAAATTGAGCAGTAGGAGATGATGCAGGCCGGAATGTGCATGGATGTCTGGCAGGTGGCTCCGCGCTGCTGTGAATCACTGATCACATTCTGCACATACATCTCAATTTCCTGCTTGTTGTCGCAGCCGCAGTTGTTGTTCAACGAGCCTTGACTGCCTGCGGCATAGGGGCCGAACGCGGAGGCGGAGCTGGCGACGGCGAGCAGAGCGGCGGCAGCGGTCAGACCAAACACGTTCTTTGCTGAAAACAATGCGCTGTTCTTCATTTTTCTTCTCCTGTCTTTTTGTGGTTTGCAATCTGAATTTTTTTGGCAGCACTGCTGTCCGCTGCTCTATATTCTCACTTTAACCGAGACAGGATGAACGCAAGATGAACGGTGAGAAAAAATATGCAGGCCCTTATGCAGAAAAAGTTGCAGCTTGTTTTTCTGCTGAATTGACGATATCTTTTACCCGAAGGAGCGCGACATGCCCTACGTAAGCATCCGGGTTGCCGGAACATTGACCAGAACGCAGAAGAAAAATATTGCCAGAGGCGTGACCGATGTGATCGTCCGCGAGACTGGCAAGCCGGAAGATTCCGTGCTGATTTTCATCGACGAAAACCAGGCGGAAAACATCGCCAAAGGCGGTGAGCTGATTGACGGAAAAAGCTGACATGTCCATGCGGCGGGCGGAACAGCGGCTGGCGGCTTTGCAGGCGGAGCTGCACGAACATGCGCACCGTTATTACGTGCTGGATGCGCCGGTCATCAGCGACGCGGAATACGACCGGCTGTTCCGCGAGCTGCTGGAGCTGGAGGCGCAGTTCCCGGAGCTGGTCACGCCGGATTCGCCCAGCCAGCGCGTCGGCGGAGAGCCGCTGGCCGCCTTTGCCGAGGCGGCGCACGCGCTGCCGATGCTCAGTTTAGACAACATTTTTGCCGCTGAGGAGCTGGCGGATTTCGAGGAACGCGTCCGGCGGCGGCTGAAGTCCACAGCCCAGCTGACTTGGACGGCGGAGCCGAAGATGGACGGGCTGGCTGTGGAGCTGATCTACGAAAACGGCCTCTTTGTCGAGGGTTCGACACGCGGCAACGGCTTGGTCGGCGAGAACATCACTGCCAATCTGCGCACGGTGCGCAACATTCCCCTGCGCCTGCATGGCGCGGAGCCGCCGGAGCGGCTGGCTGTCCGTGGCGAGGTTTTTTTGGCCAAAAAGGATTTTGCCGAATTGAACCGCCAGCGGACCGAGCAGGGCGAGCCGCTTTTCGCCAATCCGCGCAATGCCGCCGCCGGTTCGCTGCGCCAGCTTGATCCAAAAATTACCGCCGCCAGACCGCTCAGTTTTTTTGTTTATGGAGTGGCTGACCCTGCCGCTCTGCCCTGCGCCAGCTTGACCGAGCTGTTTCCTCATCTGCGCTCGCTCGGCTTCCCGGTCAATCCGCTGATCAAATTCTGCCGCAGTCTGGCCGAGGCCGAGGAGCACTACAATCATCTTCAGCAGCTCCGCCATGAGCTGGATTACGAGATCGACGGCATGGTGATCAAGGCCGCCAGCTTCGCCGCGCAGGAGGAGCTGGGCAGCACGGCCCGCGCCCCGCGCTGGGCTGTGGCATGGAAATTCCCGGCGGAAGAGGCCGAGGCGGTGATCAGCGGGGTGGAATTCCAAGTTGGCCGGACTGGCGCGGTCACGCCGGTGGCAGCGCTGGAGCCGGTGCGCATCGGCGGCGTGGTCGTGCGGCGGGCCGCCCTGCACAATCAGGACGAAATCCGGCGCAAGGGCCTGATGATCGGCGACACGGTGCTGGTGCGGCGGGCTGGCGATGTCATCCCGGAAGTGCTCAGGCCGCTGGCCGAGCGGCGCACTGGAAAGGAGCAGCCGATTGTTTTCCCAAAAGAATGTCCGACCTGTGATTCGGCCCTGCACCGGCCCGAAGGCGAGGCTGTGACTCGCTGCCGCAATCCGCGCTGCCCGGCGCAGCGGCTTCAGCGCATCATCTGGTTCGCCGGGAAGTCAGGGTTGGACATCGAAGGCTTGGGGCCGAAGAACGTGGAGCGGCTGGCTGAGGCCGGGCTGATTGAGGACATACCCGACATCTTCCGCCTGAACAAGGAACGGCTGGCCGCCCTCGACGGCTGGGGCGAAAAATCTGCCGAGAAGCTGCTGGCGGCAGTTGAGCGGGCCAAGAGCACTACGCTGGCCAAGCTCCTTGCCGCGCTGGGGATTCGGCACGTCGGCGAGACCACGGCGGAGCTGCTGGCGGCACGGTTCGGCGGGCTTCAGCCGCTGATGCAGGCGGGGGAGGAGCTGCTTTTAGCCGTGGACGGCATCGGCGGGCAGACGGCGGCGGCACTGCGGGAATACTTTGCCGATCCTAACAACCGCAGTCTGATTAACCGCCTGCTGGAGACAGGTCTCAGCGTGCAGGCGGCGGAGAAAAAGGCGGACGGCGGCCCGCTCGCGGGCATGGTCTTTCTCTTCACCGGCACACTCGCCAGCATGAGCCGAGCCGAGGCGGAAGAGCGGGTGCGGCAGCTTGGCGGCGCGGCTGCCAGCAGCATCAGCAAGAAGGTGACGCATCTGGTTGCCGGAGAAAAGGCGGGCAGCAAATTGAAAAAAGCCGCAGAACTGAACCTCGTCATTTTAGACGAGCAGCAGTTTGTGCGGCTTGCAGCGGCATAAGCGGCAGAAAGAATTAGAGCAGCGAGGTCAGCACCTCGCACTGACGGCATATTTCCATTTTTTCCTTGCCTTCCTGGCCGGAGGTGCATTCGCAGAGGGTGCCGTTGAGGAACCAGCAGAGGTGGCCTGCCTGAAACTCCCATGCCGGGCATTCCTTCTTGCAGTTGCATTTCTTCAGCGTCCAGCACTCCTTCCGTTTGGCGGGGTCGTCCCGGCGCTGATTGACAACTAAAAAGAGAAGTTTCCGTTCAATATGCAGCGGCACGGCCCGCCAGCCCTGCTCGTAGCTCTGCACGGCCTTCAGGGACACGCCCAGCAGCTTGGAGAGCGATTTCTGGGTTTTGTCGAGTTTTTTGCGGTATAGGGTGAATTCTTCCGATGTCATAATCTGCTGATGTCAGGATGGTTTTCTGCTGCTGCTCCAAGCGGGAAAACGCCGGATTCAGCCTGCGGACGGCAGCCGGAATGCCTAATATACCACGCCGTAGGGATAAATGCAATTAGAAAACAAATGCCGGACAAATCAGCCAGCTGCAAGGCTGGAGCAGCAGCGCCGTTTGTTTGCCGCTGCCGGGCGAAATTAATCTCCGCTTGAACAAATCGCCTGAAGCGAGGATAATTCTCTCCAGAAAATTGTCCTGAACCCCATGCGAGCGAGCCATGAAAAAAGAAACAACCTGCGCCAGCGAGGAAAAATACATCGGCGAGCTGGCTGAGAACGGCAAAAGGCATGGGCGCGGCCTCTGCCTCTATCCTGACGGCGGCCAGTACGAGGGCGAATGGGCGGATGACCTGCGGCATGGCGACGGCGTGTACTTTGATGCCAACGGCGGCAGCTACACCGGCCAGTGGCGCGAGGGCCGGCGGAGCGGCAAAGGCTGCTTGGACTGCGTCGGGGGATACAGCGGCGAATGGGCGGATGACGAGCGGCACGGCCAAGGCGTGCTCCACAGCATGGACGGCTCAGTGTACAGCGGCGGCTGGAGGCATGGGAGGCGGCACGGCCAAGGCGTGCTCACAGGGGCGGACGGCGCTCAATACGAGGGCGAATGGAAAGATGACCTGCGGCACGGCCAAGGCACGCTGATTCTGCGCAACGGCACCAAATACGCCGGTTCATGGAAGGAGGACGCGAAGCACGGCCAAGGCACTATTTTTTTCCCGGACGGGTCCAAATATTTCGGGGCCTTTGAAAACGACCGGCGGCAGGGCCACGGAGTCCACACCGCAGCGGACGGCGCCAAATACATCGGCAAATGGGAAAAGGACGAGCGCGGCGGCTGGGGAACCTGCACCTACGCCGACGGCAGCAGCTACACCGGCTCGTGGAAAAACAACCTGCGCCACGGCCAAGGCGCCTGCGTCTGTCCTGACGGCTCCAAATATGAGGGCGAATGGCGCGGCAACCTCCGCCACGGCAAAGGCAGCTGCCAGTATCCTGACAGCGGCAGCTACGAGGGGGAATGGGCGGACGGCCTGCGTCAGGGCTACGGCATCTTCCTCCATGCCAACGGCGACCGCTACAGCGGCGAGTGGATGCAGGGCCTGCGCCACGGCGCCGGCGCCTACATCGCCGCCAGCGGCAGCAAATACACCGGCGAATGGCGGGACGACCTGATGCACGGGCGCGGAGTCTATGTCTCCGCCGAAGGCGAGCGGTACGACGGTTTGTACCAGCGCGGCTTCCGGCACGGCGAGGGCGTGTTCACCTTCCTGTCCGGCAATGTTTATTCCGGGCAGTGGCAGCACGGGGTGATGGACGGGCATGGCAGATTAGTCATGCCGGACTGCACGGTCTATGAGGGCGAGTGGCAAAACGGCTTCATGCACGGCCAAGGCAGGCTGGCCTTTCCCAACGGCCCTGTTTACGAAGGCGGATGGCGCGAGGACAAGAAGCACGGCCAAGGAGTCTGCCTTTATCCTGACGGGAGCCGCTACGAGGGCCTGTGGCGGGACAACTTGGAAAATGGGCACGGGATGCGCGGCTACCCGGACGGCTCTGTTTACAAAGGCAAATGGCAGGACGGCAAGCGGCAGGGCGAAGGCAGCTTCACTGACCCGGACGGCGACACGTACACCGGCGCATGGCTGGATGACAAGCGGCACGGCAAGGGCATGCTCACCGCCAAGGGCCAGAGCAAGCAGGGCTGGTGGGTGAATGACAAATATGTCGGCGTGAATCCGCCGGAGAGCGACGAGACTGACGCGGACAAGGAATTCTTTGACATGATCGGCGGTGATGTCGCCGATGCCGCTGATTTGGTCGGCGGCGATGACGATGATGAATTTTGACGAGCGGCTCAGGCGGTGAAGTCCGCCACCTCCTGGCCGTCGATATTCACCGGCAGGCTCGGCCAGTCCGCCAGCGGCGCGACGCTGGCCAGCACCGGGGCAATGTTCGCCAGCGTGCCGGCGGCGGCATGCTGGTCCGGCTCCGGCGGCAGAGGCCGGGGAATGCCCAGCTCGTCAACAATGATGCCCAGCTCCGCCAACGCGGCCAGATCCTCCTCCTCGCAGTCAGCGAGGCTGACTGCTGTGCGGCGGCCAATCTCCTCCAGACAGGGCTGCAAGGACGGGCGCAGCTCCTGATCCTGCCAGAGCAGGAAGGCGTAGAGCGCCTTGGCCTCCAGCCAGCGTTTCTCCGCCTTGGCCTTGTGCGCCGCCGCTGTCAGCCGCCCGCTGATCTCCTTCCGCCTCGCCAGCAGGGCGAAGAGCGGCGCCTGCTCCTTCCGCACTTCAGGAAAGATGCCGTTCAGGGCCTCCAGCTTTTCCCCTGCTGCGAGAAAAAGGCTGCGGTCAAGGCAGTCGGCGATCTCCCGCAGGCGGCTGCTCTTCAGCCCCGCAATTTTGGCCAGATATTCGTCCGCCGCCTTTTTCTGCTTGTCGTCGCTGCTGATCTGCTGCAAGAGCGTCCGCGCCGCCGCGTACTGTTTCTGCTCGAACAAGGCGGCGGCCTGCTCGAATTTGCCGCTGCTGCCGATGTGCCGCTCGGCCCGGCGGCGCAGGGCGATGACCTTTTCCGACAGCCCCGGATCAAAGGCCCTGATATTGCGCAGCAGCAGCACGGCCTCGCTGTACTCGCCCTTGCTGAACAGCTCCTGCGCCTGCCGGTATTTGCCGACAATGTTGAGGTCGCGGGTGATGTTGGAGATCAGCAGGATGAACTCGCCTTTGCTGTCCGGGAACTCGTTCGACAGCCGCTGCGCCAGCTCCTTGGCCTTTTCCAGCTCGCCCGCGCTGATCAGCCGGTAGACTTGGCCGGTCTGCTCCTGCTTCTGCCGCTCATAGTCGGCAAAGACGAGCTGGCAGGCACTGCATTGGCCGCTGTCAGCCTTCTGTTTGCATTTCGGACAGATTTTCATTGGAATGCTCCCATTGTGTCAAATGGTCAGCCATTGACTGCGGCCAGCGGCTGCAACGTCCACCAGATCGCTCTGATTTGCCATCACTGTCTCAATATTTTTGTACGGGCCGGGAGCTTCGTCAAGGTCTTTCTTGCAGCAAGCGGCAGAGCGGTCTTCAAAGGTCGAGCATTTTCAGCAAGTCTGGGGCATCTTCGCAGGCCAGTTCCGCCAAGGCATAGAATTCGGACATGGCGCTGTCCAAGGCATCCATCTTCCCATCCCGCTCCTTGGTTGCCTGCTGGGCCTCGCCGGTCTCTTTTGCCTGGATGATGTTGGCCTGTTCCGCAGCATTGACCAAAGCCTTGGCCGCGTTGACGGCAGCCAACGGCGTGTTGTACTGGCCGTATTTTGTCAAGGCATTCTGATCACTCAGGAGGTTGCTGAAAAAGGTGTTGGCTTGGGCCAGCCAGCCGGAAAAAGTCCGTTTGCGCTCTTCATTGAGGGTCAGCTTGATAAAGATGGCGTGCTCATCCCGGAATATAATCCGCCCCAGCCGGACTAGGCGCATGTAGGTCTCATGGGCGGTCTTCCAAGCCTGCTCAAAGGTCTTGGTGGCGGCGTGTTGCTCGCTGTACTCGGTTTTTTGGGCAAGATAGAGGTCGAACGCCTGCTGACGCTTGTTCAGCATCTGATTGAGCTTGTTCGGGGTGTAGCCGTATAGAGCGACCCGGCTTTGCAGCTCCGGGACATTGCGGGCATTGGTGAGGCCAGTCAGATAGCGATTCAGGCGGTCTTCGATGGAATGATACGGGGCTGGCATAATTTCCTCCTGAATTGGGTTGAGGGAAGGATTTCCCGGATGATGAGCGGGTGCAGCAGGAGAAAATGGCGTTGCAGTGCTGCGGAGCCGTTTTTTCCCGCTGCGAAACGACTTTTTCCTGTTGCAGGATGAATTCTGCCTGCTCCAGAACCTCTTTCTCCTGCTTCAGTGCGATTTATGTCGCTTCCTGAAGCGGTTTTTCCCGATGCAGCGAGCAATCTATCCCTTGCAGATCGTGCTTATAAAATGTAAAACTGCGGGAGTTCTTGAATGATTCGTAAGTATTGATTCCGCCGCACTTTACATAAACTTTTTGTCTTTCAGGTCGTAGCAATACTGCCTTAGGACGAGCATGAAGATATTCTGCTGTTGTAATTGCTCGAATTGCAACATGCGCACTTGGTTCAAAAAATGCGAGTGTAAATGTGAATCCGCATAAATGTACCGCTCGAAATATTTTTTTGCCAAAGCGACATCGAAAAATTAAATGTCCTGACCTGTTAACATCCGGCCAAACAAGAGTTCCAGCTGGTAAGTTTTCAGATGAATCTTCTACAGGTATCCTGGCTGGGTAAGAAAGTTCTAAAAAGACACAGACTGACTCAGTATATTTTTGAGTATATCCAAGGATATATGGCAACAGAGGTTGAAATACAAAGTGATCTATTCCATCGTTGATACGGCAGGAGTTGTAAGATAGTTTTAGAAGCCAACGCACAAGGAGATCGTAATCATATTTGAAGCAAACTTTTTCCCCTTTATTGATATTTCTAAAAAAGTACTTATCGAAAAGATCGCATATATACGTATCTAACTTCGACAGAATAACATTGTTACAATTAGAACAAACATCTTTTATAGTTGGCTCGGATGGAATTTCCCGATCTATCCTCGACAGCCAAAACAGATTGTGGCCTGGCGATTCCCATATTTTTTGCATACGTGTATGGAGCGCAGCAGGCCAAAGATGTTCTTTAGTTAGTGTGGTTGTGTTGCCACAATAGGCACAAACAGTACGCATAGAAATTAATCCGCTGTAATTGCAGAACGAGCAGGTTCGGCTACCAAACGAACTCCGAGGGCTGCACATACTCAGTTGATTGTATCAAATCGCGGCTTGGCATTCGGCCTGAGCACTTTATATCTCCTGCTGAAGCTCTTCAGCTTCGTAATTGCAGACCGGAACCCGATAATGTCCCAATACATCAATGAATGCCTTTTTGGAGAAATTGGCAATCTTTGCAGCCTGTCCTAATGACACCTTGCCAACCTCGAACAATTTTACAGCCAGCAGTGTCCGCATATCCTCCTCAGAGACGCTGACTGGCAAGTTCATGTTAACAGCCATCGCGTTCATACTTCATGCCTCCTGTCGTATTTGATCTATAGCTGCTCAACTCAGAAACCCTGCCAACAGCCTGATCCCGCAACCACAAGATGTAAAACAATTGCGGAAAAATCGCAAGCCCTATCCCTTGATCACCGCCAGCGGCAGCAGGCTGACCGCGATGTCCACCAGATCGCTCTGATTTTCCATCACCGTCTCAATATCTTTGTACGAACCAGGAGCTTCGTCAAGGTCTTTCTGATTGCGGATGCTGTGCACCACGCCGAGCGCGTCCAGCCGCTCCACCTCGGCCTGCAAATTCAGCTCGCGCTGGGCTTGGCCGCGCCCCATTTTCCGGCCCGCGCCGTGGCTGCATGAGCAATAACTTTCCGGGTTCCCTTTGCCACGCACGATGAAGCTGCGGCTGCCCTGCGAGCCAGGAATGATGCCAAATTCCCCGGCAAAAGCGCGGGTGGCCCCTTTGCGGTGAATCAGCACTTCCTTGCCGAAATGCTCCTCCATCGCCGCGTAGTTGTGGGCAATGTTGATGAACTGCGGAAACTCAACCGCGCCGACAATCTCCTGCACCGCCGCCTTGACCCGCTCCATCATCAGCGTGCGGCTGGCAAGGGCGAAATCCACGCACCAGCTCATTTCCGCCATATACTCCTGCGCCTCTTGCGTCTCCAGCGGCAGGAAGGCAAGCTCCCATTTCTTCGGCACCTCGCTCCGCCACCGCTCGTTCAGACTGACCGCCAAGCGGTTGTAGTGCTCCGCCACTTTCAGGCCGATGTTGCGGCTGCCGGAATGGATCATCAGCCAGACATGGCCGTCGTCGCCCTGCTGAATTTCGATGAAATGATTGCCGCCGCCCAAGGTGCCGATCTGCTTGCAGCCCGCCTCGAACTGTTGACGGACGATGGATTTCTCCACGCCGTCCAGCCGGGCCGAATCGGGCATCAGGCTTCTATCCTGCTGCCGCTTGTGGTGGTCAAAGCCAACCGGCACCGCCGACCTGATCAGGCCGAGAATCTTCTTCAAAGTTTCGCGGTCAAGGCGGGGCAGAGATGTTTGCGCCGCGCATACGCCGCAGCCTATGTCAACGCCGACCGCGTTGCAGATCACCGCGCCGTCGCAGGCCAGCACCCCGCCGATGGGCATTCCGTAGCCCTCATGGGCATCAGGCATTACCGCCACATGGCGGAAGGTGAAAGGATGATTGGCCAGATTGCGGGCCTGCGCCAATGCGCCCGGCTCGATGTCGTCCAGCCAGAGCTTGATCGGCCTTTTTTCGGTGCTGATGACCTGCTGCATGATGCGCCTCCTTGCTGCGTTTTTGTGCCTCAATAGCGTTGCTGCCACAATCTTGTTGAATCTGCGGGAGCAGGGTTTTAAACTGCGTCCGGTCCGCAGTCATCCGCCACTTCCCATGAGCAGGAGCATTATGACCTTTCCTTTCACCGCAGCCCAGCTGCTCGCCTACAGCGGCCCGCCTCTGATCGGCGCCTTCATCGGCTACCTGACCAACGAGGTGGCGATCAAAATGCTGTTCCGGCCGCTGAAGCCGTGGCGGATTTTCGGCATCCGGGTGCCGCTCACGCCGGGCGTGATTCCGTCCAAACGGCATCAGCTGGCTGAAAACATGGGCGAGATGGTCGGCGGCAAGCTGCTCACCCCGCAGGACATCGGCGAGGCCTTGTCCGCCGAACCCTTTCAGGATCATCTCCATCGTCTGATCGAAAACCGGGTGCAGGACTTGCTCGGCAGGGAGTTCGGCCCGCTGCTCCAGCTTCTGCCAGACCGCTTCCGGGTCCACGCCCGCATCGGCCTGCGCGCCCTCAAACACCGCCTGCGCAACGCGGCCATGGACTGGCTGGCCTCGCCCGCCTTGGCCGATGCCCTCAGCAACGCTTTGGCCGCGCATGGAGAGAACGCGGGAGGCCGCCGCCTCAACGAGCTGTTCCAAGCAGATGAGCGGCAGCTTTTGTATGCCCGGCTGGAGTCCCTGAGCATCGAGCTGCTGACCGCGCCGGAAGCGGCGGAACGGCTCGGCGGCTGGCTGGAGCAGGCTTTGAGCAAGGCCGCTGCCGAAGGCGTGACTGTGGGCGAGCTGCTGTCTGCCGAGCTGCGTGAGCTGCTCCTTGCCGCCGCTGTTGATCAGACTCCGAAGGTTTTGGCGCAGGCGGCGGCGATCATGACTGAGCCGCCGATGCGCGAGCGGGTGGCGCAGGCGGTCAGGAGCGGGGCGGATCATTTTATTGACAGCCTCGGCCCGATGGCGGCGATGGCCAAAGGTTTCATCAACATGCAGCAGCTGGACAGCGTCATCCGTACGTGGCTGGCCGAGCGCGAGGGCGATCTGGCTGACTGGCTCCAGCAGCCGGAAATTCAAGCCCGCGCCGCCGAAGCCCTGCGGGAGCAGGCCGAAGCCCTGCTCGCCGCCCCGCTGGCCGAGCTGCTGGCCAAAATTGGCCCGGAGCAGCTGCGGCTGGTCTGCGTCCAGACAGCTGCCCGGCTGCTGACTGCGCTGGCCGCAGGGCAGCTCCGGCAGACGCTCTCCGCCGCCCTGCGCGAGCAGGCGGAGGCTCTGCTGGCGCAGGGCGAGTTGTCCCTGACTGAGCTGGCGGAAAAACTGCTGCCTCCGGCAGGCCGACGGAAGCTGCGGGAAGCTGTCGCCAAGGAGCTGCGGACTTTGGCAGCGGCGGAACCGGCGCGGCAGCTGGTCGGCAAACTGATCAGCTCTCTGCTTGATCAGCTGGCGGCGCGGCCTGCGGGGCTGCTCCGCGACCTCCTGCCTGCGGAGGTGCGCAGCAGCATCGCCGAGCATCTGACGCTGCACGTCAACCGGCTGCTGATCCGCGAGGTGCCGGGTTTGACCGAATCGCTGCGCATCAGCGAGTTGGTGCGGAACAAGGTGGACTCACTTGACCTGCTCCGCTTGGAACGGCTGCTGCTTTCGATCATGGAAGAGCAGTTCAAATATATCAACCTGTTCGGCGCATTGCTCGGCTTCCTCATCGGCCTGCTCAATCTGGCTCTGCTGGAGCTGTTCTGATTCAGCCCCAGAGTCCGGCCAGCATCCGGCCCAGCCAGACCAAGGCCAGACCGAAAACCACCTGCGCGCCGATGTTGAGCAGGGCCAGCTCCAGCCGCCCGGCCCGGAGCAGGTTGAGCGTCTCATTGCCAAAGGTCGAGAAGGTGGTGAAGGCCCCCAGCCCGCCGATGATGAGAAAGCTGCGGGTTTCCGCCGAGAACATCGAGCGGTTGTCGGCCAGCCCGCTGAGAAGACCGATCAGCAGGCAGCCGGTCAGATTCACGCTCAAGGTGCCGAAGGGATAGACAATCGAGCCGGAGCGGGTCTGCACCCAAGAGCTGACTGCAAAACGCAGCACCGCTCCAACGGCCCCGCCCGCGCCGATGAGTGCCAGCCGAAGCAGGCTTTCGCCGCTCACCGCCCCAGCAACCCGTCAAAAAGGCCAGGCAGGGCCTTGTCCAGCTCCTTGGGCAGCGCCTTCCGCACCTGCTCTTTGACCGCCTGCTCCGCCGCATGGCCAGCCGCCTGCCGTAGCAGACTCGACGCGGCCTTTCTCAGGGCCTCCGGGTTGTAGGCGGGCTTGTCTTTGGTGCCTTGAATCGGCACCTTGAACGTCGCGCCTTTGAGCAGCTCGTAGCCCTTTTTGCCGACCAGATTTTTCGTCACCGGCACTTCCAGCACATAGTCCAAGCTGCCGTCAAAGCCTGCCGAACCGCTGAGAACCATCTTCGAGTCGGCCACGGTCATCTTGATCGGCGAGCAGGAGATACGGCCTTTTTTGCCCTCGCAGACCAAGGTCTTCTCGGCGAGCTGGAGCGGCTGGCCGTTCAGCCCGGCCAGCTCAAGGATGCCTGCAAGAGCGCTGACCGGCTCCAGCAGGACGCTGGCGAGATCGAAGCGGAGGCTGAAATCCGCCTGCTCCAAACCTTTGCCGCCAATGGGCAGCGAAAGCCGCTCCGCCCGCACGCTGATCGTGCCCGCAGGCCGTGCCACCGCGCCGAGCAGCGGGTGGAAGCTCTTGAGCAGGCCGTCAGCCAAGGTCTCTGCCAGTCCGACCCGGTCTAGCACCTGTTCCGGCCCGGCCAGCGTCAGCACCGGCGGTGTGCGGGTGTAGTCAATTTTCGGCGTGAACTGCACCACGCCGCCGTTCAGGCCGCCCTTGAAGGCGGCGTTCATGATGCCGTCCTTCATGCTGGTGTCCGCCGTGAGGTCTTCGATGCGGATGCCGGATCTGACCAAGCTGTCAGCGTGCACCCGGCTGGCGAATTTGAGGTCAATCTGCTGCTGCTTGCCGCTGAACGGGTAGTACAGGCTGAATTTTTCCTTCTGCCGCCCCTCGGCGCTGATGCCGAGCGGATACATGCCGTTGAGCAGGGCGACCAGATCGGCGAGATCCGGCGTTGCCGTGCCTTCCAGCGCCAGATGGGGCGTTTTGCCTGCCAGCTCCAGCTTGCCGCTCGACTGCACCGCGAGCGGCGGCGAGAGCAGGTCAAAAGTGGTGAAATACATGTCGCCGCCCGCCAGATCGCCGTGCAGCTTGCTGCGGAACTCCACCTTCTCCTTGGCCGCGATCAGACCGCCCTCCTTGCCGTACATGAAACGCTCCAGATCGATCTCCACCGTGCCGGAGCTGCCCTTGCCCGCCGCCGCGCCGCCGATTTCCTCTTGGCTGGCCAATTCGACAGCGAAGGTGCCGCTGCCGCCCAGTTTTTTGTCCGGCGCAAGTGCTCCAATCTGCTGAAGGAGAGCGGCGAGCTTGCTCAGGTCAGACTGGCCGTTGACTTGGAGACGGCGGAGCACAGGCATGGGCTTGTTCTGCCAGTCGTCCAGCGCCAGCTGCCGGAGCCGGATTTGAGCGAAGCTGGAGGAAAATTCCAGCTCGCGGAGATTCAGGCGGCGGCTGGCCGGATCAATCAGGCTGAAGCCGCCGCCGTCGGCGAAAAAGGCCGAGCGGCTGTCCGCTTCGATCAGGGGCCGGACGGTCTTCTCCGCCGCCGGGGCGGATGTTTCCGGCGGCAAGGTGGCAAGACGCAGCTCAGGATCGCGGAAGACCTTGCCTTGCTGATAAAAAATAAATTCCTTGGCACTGCTGTCCAGCTCGCGCAGCACCACCCGGCTGTCCTCAGTATAGCCGGAGGCGCGCAGGTCAAGCCTGCCGCCCAGCGAGGTTTCCGGCTCCAGCAGGCCGAATTTGTGCAGCAGCTCAACGGCCCGGCCCAGCAGAAGCTGCGTTTCAATTTGATATCCGGTTGAAATTTTCTCGTTTTTTTTATGCAGGCCGTCAAACGTGCCGCTGAGGCTGCCCGCCCAGGAGGAGAGATCAAAGGTCAGCTCCGCCGCCTCATTGCCGTTTTCAGGAAACTGGCCCGGCGTGTCTAAACGGATATTCAGGCTGGTCGTGCTCGACGGCAGCAGCTCCTGTCCCTGCCGGACAAGGCGGCTGCCGACAATCTCCGCTTTTGCTGCAACAAGATAGCGTTCCGCCGCCTGCTCAGTCAGCTCCGCCGCCAGCTCCAGCCTGCCGCCTGCGTCCCAGCCGGTGCGGAAGAGCCGGTTGACCTCCTGCATGGCCTGATCAAGATCAGCCGTTCCCTCCAGAAAAAACTGCTTCCTGCCGCCCCGGCCTTCCACGTTGAGAAAGGGCGCGCTGAGGCGGAGGATTTCCACCTCCGGCTCCTGACCGCTGAGGCTGCCCGCCAGCTCCAGCCGCAGCGGCTGCTCCCAGGCGAACGCCTCGCCGTTCTGCCGTCCGGCCAGACTGTCCGCCGCCGCCTCGGCCTTCAGGCCGAGGATGCCGTTCTCCTTGCTCAGTTCAGCGGTCAGCTGGAGTTCGCCCTTGTCAAGCCGGAGATCGTCGCGGACATGCAGCAGGCGGGGGAACTGGGCCAGCAGGAGGGAAAGGTCAATTTTGCCGGAACCAGCGCCTTTGAAGCCGCCGCCGCTGTAGGCGCATTGCAGCTCCAAGTTGCCGAAATCAGACACTGCCTTCAGGGCGGGGAACTGCCAATCCGCGCTGTTTTTTTTCAGATCGAGGTCAAGGGCGAGCTGATTGAAACGGGGATTGTCCTTGCCCAGCGGCCCGCCGGTCAAATCAGCGTCGCGCAGGGAGAGCGGGCCGCGCAGCACCATGCTGCCGTCCGCCGCGCCCTCAAGACGCAAGTCCGCCGACAGACTGCCGCTGCCCTGCGGCAGGCCGTCAGCGCCCGGCTTCAGCGCGAGGAAGGGTTTGACCTGCACCTTGGCCAGATGCAGCCGCAGGTCAGTTCCAGCCATGCCGCCTTGAAGAATGTCTGTCAGCCGCGCTGTGCCGGAGAGCTTCGCGCCGCCCTCCTGCCCGCTGTCCGCTGTCAGCTCAAAGCTGACCTTGCCCTCAGCCGTTGCGGCCTTGAGGAAGCCGTTGCGGAGAAAAAGCTCCGGCTGCTGGCCGGGCCGGACAACACGCACCGCCGCCTGCTGGACAGTCAGACGGCCCTGCAAGGTGTTGAGCAGCTCGCGCAGCCGCGCTGAATCCTCCGTTGTTTTTTTTCCAGCAGCGGGCGCGGGCTGGGCGGCCTGCTCCGCTGGCCGCTCTTTTTTATCCGGCGGCCCGGACGCAGCCGCAGCGGCAGGCACTTCCGGCTCCGCAGCGGCGGTCAGCTCCAGCACCGGCCTGTCGAGAATGATTTCGCCCAGCTCCTTGGGCGCGGTCAGCAGCGGCCAGAGACCTTGGCTGCTCCGCAGCTGGGCCAGCTCCAGCCGGAAACCCTGTTTGGCATCCTGATAGACCACGCCGGAGCAGCCCAGTCCGCGCCGCCACGTCACTGAGCAGTGTTCCGCCGCCAGCTCGCCGGGAATGCTGCCATGATTAAGTCTGCTGAGAACGGTCTGCCGCACCCAGTCCGAGGAAAGCAGCAGCGGCGGCGCGGCAGCCAGCGTGACTGCCAGCAGTGCTGAGCCTGCGCCTGCCGCAAGCAGGATTTTCTTCTTCTTCACTCTGTTCCGCTCCTTCCTGTGGAAAAATTCAGCTGTCTGCTGGCAGCTTGCCGCGAAAGCGGCGGCTTGTCAACCCTGATCTGCCCCAAGGCCAAGAATCGGCGGAGTCAGGCCGATTTCCATTGACCTGAGCCGTTCCGGCCCATAGAATGATTTTAGTAGGAATTATTCTCAACAACATGAGGCGGCCTGCGGTTCTGGCTGCGCTTTTCACCGGAAACAGGAGGGTTTTTCCATGAGCATAATGATCACTATGGATTTGCAGGCGGCAATGATCGCCCATCTGAACTGGAAATCAAAGCTGGCCGATTTTTTTTACGGGCTGGAGGATTTGAAGGCCGATGATGTGGCTGATCACACGGCCTGCGAGTTCGGCAGATGGCTTTATTCCGCCGGGCTGCAAAGCCTTGCCGGCTTCGAAGATTTGGACACGCTGGAGCAGCTGCACAAGGAAGTGCATCAAAGCATTCGCGGGCTGGTGGCCATGCCGCAGGAAAAAAGAAATTCGCCGGACGGCAGGCAGGAGCTGGCCAAGTTTCATGAAAAATGCGACCGGCTGGTGGCACTGCTGGAAAGCATGGAGCGGCAGGTGAAAAGGAAAGCTGCCTGACCGTCCGCTCCGCCTTTTTCCTTCTCCGCCCCTGTTCAGCCGCAGCCTTGCCCGCTGCGGCTGCTGTTCATTGCCCAGCTCAGCATATCGTCTCAAATTTGCCAAAATATTTTGCAAAGCTTGCCGTTTTGTGGTACTTTAGCGCAATTGGTGTTATTCTTTAATCCTTCCATGCAACACGCAGGAGACAGAGCATTATGGACATGATGCTGACGATGGACCTTCAGGCCGCCACAATCGCCCACCTGAGCTGGAAATCCAAGCTGACTGATTTTTTCTATGGCGTGGAGAAACTGACCGCCGCTGACGTGCCGGACCACAACACTTGTGATTTCGGCAAATGGCTCAACAGCAGAGGCAGGCAGGATCTTGCCGCGCTGGCCGACGCATCTCGAATGGATGCCCTGCACAAGGATGTGCATGACAGCATCAAAATGCTGGTCAACATGCCGGAAGAAAAACGGAAAGCTCCCGAAGGCAAACAGGCCCTGCAAGCCTTCAAGGACAAATGCGACCAGTTCATCTCTCTTCTTGAGAATATGGAGCGGGAAATCAAAAGAGGATAAGGCGTGCATGACCTTCCACTGCAAAAACTACGACATCGCTGCTGACCGCTGCAAGAAGCTCTCCGGCGCGTGCGTTCCAGCCCGCAAAGGCTGCGTCTTGGAAGGACGGATGGCGGTCAGCGACGAGCTGGCCGAGCGCATCCGCCAGATCAACGAGGCAACCGCCCGCCGCAGCCTCAAAGAGACGGCAGGCGGCGCGTCGAAGCAGCCTTAGGGCAGCAGCCCAGTCAGCGTTTCCGCAAATCCGGCAAAGCTGCTGTAGCTGAGCTGCCACGCCGGGACAGTCCGGGCAAGCTGCGTCAGCTGGCGGAAGCCGTGGTCAGGCAGATTGCGGGCGTTGACATCGCAGCCCATCAGCAAGGAGGATGCCCGCGCGCCCGGCAGCTTTTCCGCAGTCAGCGGCGCGTCCGCCTGATAGCGGGGAAAGAGGAGCAAACTGGGCGGGTCGCGGCGGAGATGAAAGTCAGGATTGAGCAGGCGGTGGGGAATCACCGCGCCGCCGCCGTCTTCCGCCAGAATATCGGCCTGCCGCTCCGCTGGCAGCAAGGCGCGCACCACAGCCGCAGAACCGGCCTTGAGGCAGAGCGGGCGGGGAAAGGCGATGACTTCGCCGCTGCCGTCATCAGGGAGAAAGATCAGCTCGTCGCTGAGATACGCGGCTACGTTGGCGCAGAGCCAAGCAGTGACGCTGCTCTTGCCGGAGCCGCTCTGGCCCGGCAGCAGCATCGTGCGCCCTTGCCACGAGACCGCCCCGGCGTGCAGGGCCACGCCGTGCCGCTGGCTGTTGAGCAGATGAAAAATCACCCGGTCAAAGAGAACAGCGGCAAACTGCACACTCAGCCTCCCGCAGAAGAGCGGCTTCTCCTCCTCGCGCAGCAAATAAAGATGCTCGTCGTGCGGGACAATCTCCAGCGCAGCGGTTGACTCCTTCTCCCCGCTGCCGCGCAGGTCGGCGAAAAGAAAATCTAAATACGCGGCAACCGCCGCATCCGCCTTATACCGCAGCACCACAGCGGCCTCGGCGAATTCCACCCGATATGTCCGCATCAATCGCGCAGCTCCGCGATGCCGTTGTCCACCAGCAGGCGGACCAAATCCTCGACTTGGGCCGGGATCGCCGCGCCGCTTTCCGGGTACAGCTCTGTCAGCAGGGCGATGATCTCCGCCGTGCTGCGGCTGCCGTCGCACAGCTCCCAGATCAGCGCGCCGCTCTCGTTGAGATAGACGGACAGGGTTTTCGTCGGATGATAGACCGCGATTTCATTGTCTATCCGTTCGAGCAGAAAGCCGGGTTCAATGGCGATTTTCTTATTTTTATCCATGCGGAGGCGAGCTGAGGAGGCAGGGGAGACGGATGCCGGGGCGAAAACTTCCCGCCCCGGCAGGTTGCAGCAGACTTGATCAGTCCTCAAACGGCTTGGGCGGCGGGGTTTTATCCGATGACGGCGGCAGGATCGGCAGCGTGAAGGAAGGCTGCTCGCCGGTCAGGCTCTTGAGGAAGGCGACGACCTGCGCGTTCTCCTCGTCTGTGAATTTTTTGCCGAGCTGAAGGCGGCCCATGATCTCAACAGCTTCGGCCAGCGTGGCGGCCTCGCCATCATGGAAGTAGGGATAGGTCAGCTCGACGTTGCGCAGGTTCGGCACCTTGAACATGAAGCGGTCCTCATCCTTGCCGGTGACACCTTTGCGCCCTTCCGCCGGGCTGGTGGCCTTGTACTCCTCAACCATGCCCATTTTATGGAAGGTGCTGCCGCCAACCGCTGCGCCGTAATGGCAGGAGACGCAGCCGGACTCCTTGAAGAGCTTGTAGCCCGCCTGCTCCTGCGCGGTGAGGGCGTTCGCGTCGCCCAGCAGCCATTTGTCAAAGCGGGAATTGGGCGTGACCAGCGTTTTTTCAAATTCAGCGATCGCGTCCGTCACCCGGTCAATGTCGATTTTGTCATCGCCAAAGACCTGTTTGAATTCGGTCACGTAGCCGGGAATGGAAGACAGGATGCCTTCAGCCAGCGCGTGGGTCAGGGCCATTTCGCCGGGATTGGCGATCGGGCCGCCAGCCTGATCCTTCAGCGTCTCCGCCCTGCCGTCCCAGAACTGAACAAAGCTCAGGCTGGAGTTGAGCACGGTCGGGGCGTTGATCGGCCCTTTCTGCCAGTTGTGGCCGATGGAGGTCTTCAGGTTGTCCGAGCCGCCCATGCTCAGGTTGTGGCAGGAGTTGCAGGAGATGAAGCCTGACTTGGACAGCCGGGGATCAAAAAAGAGCTTCTTGCCCAGCTCGGCCTTGGCCAGATTGATCTCTTTGACTGGCTCAATAGGCTGAATCGGCTCCTCGGCCCAAGCGGCTCCGGCGGCCAGAACAGCGGCCAAGGCCGCTGCCGGAATGAGACGCTGCTTCATGGTCATGTCGCTTTTCCTCCTTATGTGATGAATGCGGAACGGCACTGTCATGTTCTTGTTGCAGAAGATTGTAGCAGCAAGGAGCTGAGGAAGTCAAACGGGAAAAAATTCCGCCTGGCCGCCTCAGCCCGCTCCCGCCTCTTCCGGACGCAGGGTCTGGAAGGAATGCGGATGGCTGAGATTGAACTTGCCGGCGTGGCGCAGGTGCTCCGGGTCAAAGCCTTCTTGCCTGATCTGCTGGATCAGCGCGCCGAAAGCCGCCGCAGTCTTCACCGCTGTTGACTTGGCCTCTTTGGGCAGGGCATGGTCAAAGACGATCTTCGCGCCTCGCCTCGCCGCCTCGCCCCGGCTGTCGATGTAGTATTGCGAAAGCACTATGATCCGCGTGCCGAGAAAGACCGCCTCCTCCAGGTCGTGGGTGACAAAAAAAATGGTCGTGCCCAGCTCCTCCCACAGCTCCAGCAGGAAGATCTGCATGTTCTCCCGCGTGCCGGGGTCAAGCGCGCCGAACGGCTCGTCCATCAGCAAGATTTTCGGCTTCATGATCAGCGACTGGGCGATGGCCACCCGCTGCCGCATCCCGCCGGACAGCTCGTGCGGAAACTTGCGGCTGTGCTCCTCCAAGCCCATGCGGCGCAGGTAGCGCATGGCCTCGTCCTCAAATTCCTGCCGCCGCCGTCTGCGCTCAAAAAAGCCGCAGGAGAGGCGCGGGCCGAGCAGCACGTTGTCAAGCACGTTCAGATGCGGAAAAAGCGAGTATTTCTGATAGACGATGCCCCGGCTGCGGTCGGCGAAGCCGCAGGGCCTGCCGTCAATCAGCACCTGGCCAGAGCTGGGCAGCTCCTGTCCCAAGGCCAGCCGGAGCAGGGTGGATTTGCCGCAGCCCGACGGCCCGACGACCGTGACCAATTCGCCTTTGGCCACGGCAAGGTCGATGTCGTCCAGCACCACCTTGCTGCCGTAGCTCTTGTACACATCCTGGAAAAAAAGAAAGCTGCTCCGGCGCAGCGACTCCGCTTTCACTTGCATGATTCTTTCTCAGAACGTTGCGAGTCCAAGCTGAACGCGCCGGGTCCATTGGCGGCAATCAGCAGCAGCCCGCCGATGATCGACAGGTTCTTCATGAACGACTTCAAGTGCTCCTGCATCTGCGCCGGATCGGCGTATGTCCAAAAATGGTGAAAAAAATAGGTGCCTGAAATCGTGAAGATCAGGAGCAGCGCCGCGCCGGCCCGCGCCTTGAACCCGGCAATCAGCGACAGGCTGCCTGCGAGCAGGAAAACAATCGCGCCGACCAGCATGAGACGGGGAAAAGGAACGCCTTCCTGCGCCATTTGTGCAGCGACATGATGGAACTCTGGAATTTTATTGACCAGAGCGGTCTGCAGAAAGACCGAGGCGAGAAGAACTCTTCCGATCAGGTTGATGATTTTAGAAAAAATTTCTTTCATTGCGATCTACTCCCTTGCTTCCAAATACCAAGCGTAACGTGTCCGCAGCAGCAGGCGCAAACTGAAATCAACCGCCACGCTGATCAGAGCAATCCAGAGCACATAGGGGATGATGAGATCCATGGCCAAATAGCGCCGCACCAGGAAGATGCGGTAGCCGAGGCCGCTGGTGGCGGCGATGGCCTCGGAGGCGATAAGGAAAAGCCAGGCAGGCCCCAAGCTCATGCGCACCGTCTCAATCAGGCGGGGCATGATCTGCGGCAGAACAATGCGGCAGGCGAGACTGAGCTGCGAGGCCCCAAGAGTGCAGGCCTTGATGATCTGCTCGCGGGGAATCTTCTTCACCGCCAGCTGGATGTCGCGGGTGATGAGCGGAAAGGTGCCGATGAAGATCAGCATCACCTTGGCCAGCTCGTCCACGCCGAAGACGATGAAGAGGATGGGCAGGACAGCCAGCGGCGGAATGATGGAAACAAAGGTGACAAAGGGCAGGAGAAGGAACTCCAGACCTGCGAAAAGTCCGAGCGTCAGGCCGAGCAGCAGGCCGCAGCAGGCCGCCGCGCCCAAGCCGATGCCGATGCGCCGCAGGCTCGCGCCGGTGTCTGTCCAAAGCTGATATTCGCCGGTGCGCTTGTTCTCCTCAAAGGCGGCCCGATACATGGCTTCCGCCATTTTAGCGGGCGGCGGCAGAAGTTTGTCTGAGGGGTTCTCGCGCTGCCGCGCATCTGAAGCCAGCCCGTAGATGAGAAGAAGCAGGGAGAAAGGCAGGGCGGTCAGCAGCCAGCGCAGCCATTTGGGCGGCGCGGCATGGATGCCGAGAAATTTTGGAAGAGAGGACATGGCGGATTGATATTATCAAATGTGGATTCAAGTTCCAAGTGCAACTTTTTGGCAGGCTTCCAAGAATAGCTTTTTTGGCGTGTTGAAGCCAAGAGATTTTCGTGGCCTGTTGTTAATTTTTTCCGCGATGCAGTTGATGTCCTGCTGGCTCAACGTGTC
>NZ_JBLWEM020000066.1:0-13114 GCF_048287365.2 Candidatus Electronema sp. JC
ATATCATTGTTTTGTCAAAGGAATTTCTTGGTTCGAGGCAAAGACTGCCATCATCCCTGACGCTGTTCGGGCGTATTTGACGAAACCGATTTATACGCTTGAGCCTATCAATCTTTATGCAACTGCGTAACTCCTATCATAATTCCTTTAAGGCGGCGCAAAAAAAGTTACTCGGCATCAAAAGGCGGCAGTTCAGGCTGAAGCTCCTCAGTCTCTGCTGGCAGCTCCGGCGGCGGTTCTTCGGAAAGATCGGGATCCTCCGCATGTGTCTCAAGCTCCGGCAGGCTGATCCGGCGGTTGAGCCGCACCGGCCTGCCGTTCTGCGGCCCGGCTGCGGACGGCGACGCGGGCGCCGCTGGGCGCGGCGGCATGATCATCGCCTGCGGCCCGAAGCCGGGAGCGGATTTAAGTTTGGCCATGGGCAGCATCTCCTCCCGGCCATTCACCTCCAAGGTGACGCTTTCCCAAGAAATCTCTTTGATCACCGCCGCTGTTCCAGGCACGCCGTCGCCAATCTGGAGAAGCTGCTGCTGCCGGTCTCTGCCGGTGTTGTTGATGATGATCGCGCGGGAAGTCTGACCGCTGCCAAGGACGGTTCCGGCCAAGGTCAGATTGAGCGTGGTGGGCAGCGCCGTCTCGACTGGCGGCGGGACTGGATCCGGCTCCGGCCTTTTGTTCTCCTGCTTGGCGGCGGCACTGCGGAAGATGTCCCGGCTGACAATGACTTGAAAATTTTGCGCCGCCGGAAGCGCGTCCGGCTCTGAGACCGGGCCTGCGCTGTCCTCGCGCAGACCAGCTGGCCCGGCAGGCGGCGCGGGCAGACAGCTGGCGGCCAAAAGCCGTTTTTCCAGCTCCCGGCTGGCGAAATGCGCGCTGGCGGCGGCCAGCGCGGTGAGCAGCGTCAAAGTGAGCAAAACCCGGATCATGGCGCCGCGTCTCCGCGCTCCAGCTGGCTGCTGAAATCGACAGGCAGCCCGCTGAAGACGATGCCCGGCGCGTTCAGCGGGCCGGTGATGGTGAAGGGCAGCCTGCCGTCTTGGAGGCGGCTTTTGAGCAGACTGGCCGCCATTGGTCCGCCGCCGAGCGAGGCGAGAAATTCCGGGCGGGGACTGAGGCCGCCTTTGAGCCGCACCAGCGACGAGGCGGCAGGCTGCGTCAGGCGGAGGTCGCCGCTGAAATCCGCCGCCAGCAGCTTGGACTCCAACTTGCCGTCTTCCAGCAGCAACGTTCCGCCCTGCGATTTTAATTTGACGCGCAGCTGATCAAAAGCCAGCTGCTCCATGCCCAGCACCGGCTCCTGCAAGCTGACCGCGCCCTGCTCAATCCGCACCTCGCCCTTCAGCTCGGCGAACAGGCCGCGACGGACATCCTGCCTGCCGCTGAAGCTGGTAGAAAGCGAGCCGGACAGCGTCCGCCCGAAGTCTTCCAGCAGCAGTTTCAGACCAAGATGATCGAGCCGGATGCTATGCAGCTCGCCGCTGTAGTCTAAGCCGCTGCGGACCTTGTTCAGACCGAGCCTGCCGCTGCCGGAGCCGCCGAGCAGCCGCAGCCGCCAGAGGGCCGTCCAGCTGCCGTCTTTCCGCCAAGCCGCGAAATCAGGCCGCAGGCTGAAGGAGTCGATGCGCAGCGGCGGCCCGCTCTTTTCCTCAGCGCTGACCGTGATCCGGCTGAAGCGGAGATCCGCAGGCAGGGCCAGACCGACGCTGCCGATCTGCCAGCGCAGGCCCGGCGCGAGGCGGTTCAGCTCGCTTTCCGCCTTGGTTTTGACCGCCGCCGCCGGAAACTGAAGCCAGAGCATGCAAACAAAAGCGGCGGCGGCATAGAGCAGATAGCCGCAGCATTCCAGCGTCCGCGTCATCCGCATCGCCTACTCGCCGCCCCCTTGAGAACGCCTCAGGCTGATCACCCGCATGACCGCGTCCAGCCCGCCTTGATCCTTTTTTTTGTTAGCCAGAATTGAGATGCGCTCAAGGCCGACCAGATGCTCCGGCGACTCGATCCGCTCCAGCAGGGCCACCAGCCGGTTCAGCGGCACGGCCTGGAGCTTCATCTCCACCGCCACCTGCTCCAGACCGCCTTCGCCGCTGACGGTGTCCGACGGTTTGATGTAGAGGATGTTGTCCTTGACCTTGGCCTCCTCGCCCTTCTGCTCTAAAAAGGAAAACAGACTGAAAGAGGCTGGCAGCTGGGCCGCCCGCTCGCTCAAACTGCTGCTCTGGCGGCTGAACTGGCTGATCTCGGCCTGCAAGGCGCGCATTTCCGCCACCGCCTTTTCCCGGCTGGCAATGCCCCGCGCCAGACGTTTCCGACTGTCCAGCAGGGGAAAAACCACAAACTGGGCCAGCCCGAAAAGCAGCAGGGCCGCAGCGCAGACCGCCAAGGCGCGGCGGTCGTTCTGACTGAGCCTGGCCATCAGGATCCAGCTCCTGCCCGGAGCGTCATTCTGATTTCAAAGAGGATG
Organism: Candidatus Electronema sp. JC; assembly: GCF_048287365.2. Lineage (NCBI taxonomy): Bacteria > Pseudomonadati > Thermodesulfobacteriota > Desulfobulbia > Desulfobulbales > Desulfobulbaceae > Candidatus Electronema > Candidatus Electronema sp. JC. The sequence goes on from NZ_JBLWEM020000066.1 coordinate 2,462, forward strand.
CCTTCATCCTCCTTGCCCTTGGCGGCGGAGACGATTTTCACTTCGGCGTAGCGGGAGGACTTGGCCAGCAGATTCTGCATCATGTTGACATTGTTGAACGCGTCAGTCGCGCCCCGGATGCTGACGGACTCCTGATCTATCAGCAGCCGGTCAACTTGGAGCTGAATGCTGGCCGGAATGCGGTCTGAAATGTCGGCCAATGTGGCCAGCACCCGTTTTTCCTCGGTGAAAACCGGCAGGGCCGCTGGCGAGCTGTCCATGCTCTTCCGCCGCGAGCGCATGTGCATGAGCGGATCCGGCCCCGGCCTGACTCCGGGAAAAGTCTCGGCGAATATCTGCTCCATATTTCCGGCCAGTCTGTCGCTTTGCCGCTGGAGCTGCCGCTGGCTGCCGACCAGCCAGCCGCCGCCGGCCAGCAGGAGCAGCCCTGCGGCGATGCCCAGCGCGGTCAGCTGCTGTTTGGAGCGGAGCAGATGCCGGGCAGGCGCGAACTCGCCTTGCCGGAACTCCAGCCCGGTCTCCCGGCTCCGGCTACCTGCCTGATGCAGGGCCAAGGCCAAGGCCGGATCATGGACAGCAGCCCGCCACTGTCCGGCTGCGGCTGGACTGAGCGAGGCTGCGCCGTGCAAAACCAGATCGCTGAGGCGGCCCGGCAGACGCAGGCCCTGCTCCAGCTGTTCAAGCAGGCCGGGGCAGCCCTGAAGCTGTCCGGAAAGAATGAAATATTCCGGACCGGCCTCTTCCAAGCCGCTGTGCAGGGCGAAATAATCAAGGCTGCTCTGCGCCGCCGCGCAGAGCTTGCGCACGGCCTCGGCTGCCGCAGCCGGATCGGGCAGAACAACACCGTCCTCCTCCAGCTGGAACAGACCTTCGGTGAAGACGCTGTCCGGCCAGCAGAGCCGCCGCATGAAGAGGATTTCGCCTTGACGGAGCAGCACAAGCTGCACGGACTCCGGCCCGCTGTGCAGGAGCAGGAAGCTGCCGCCCGCATGATCGGCGCGGCAGAGCCGGTCCCCCAGAGCGTAAGCCGCCGGGCAGACACTGTCCGGCTCCAGACCAGCAGCCCGCAGCAGCGTCAGCTTCTCCCGCAGCAGGCTCTTTGCCGCCGCCGCTGCCAGCAGAGCCGCGCCGTCTCCTTTTTTTACCGTGAAGACGGTGGCGGCAATCTGCTCCTCCAGCGGCAGGAGCAGCTGCTCCTCCAGCTCAAAGGGCAGAATCTGCCGGAGCTGTTTTTCATCGCTGAAAGGCAGCGAAAGGTTGCGCAGACTGAGGCAGGACAGGGACAGCCCGGCGACGCAGCGGTCAGCCTTGACAGAGGCGCCGCCGAGCCGCTCGCGCAGCAGACGGAGACCTTCGGCCAAGGCATCCGGCCCGCCGGACGCGGCCAGCGGCGCCGAGGCGCAGGCTGTCACCCGCGCCTCCCGGCCTGTCCCGCTGACCAAAGCCGCACTGAGCAGCTCGTCGCCGATGTTGATGCCTAATGCAGTCTGCGCCATGCCGTTCTGCGGCAGCCTCCGCTTAGTTGACGTTCCACCAGAGCAGCTCCTGCTCCTGATTCTCCAAGCGGCGCAGCACGCCCTCGCCGCTGCGCCGCTGCCCTCTGAACTCCGCCTGCGCCGTGATTTTGAACCAGCCGCTGCTGGCTCCAGTCGCCAAGTCCTCAGGAAAAACGATGTCTCCGGGAAAACCAGGCACGTCTTTATACCAGTCTGGCTCGGCGAGCCGGTCCTTGTTCTCCTCGTTCTGGCGGAATTCGATCAGCTTGACAGCCAGATCCTCGGTCATTCCTTCATGCAGGGCCAGCAGCACTGCTGCCGGGGCGGTGTTGATGTTGATCTTGCCCTCGCGTCCAGCAGTCGTGACGGCTTGCAAAACAGCAGACTGCGGCCCCGCCTCCTTGCTGTCTCCAGTCTCGCCGCGCAGGAACTGCCGCCAGCCTTTGACCAGAAACAGCTCCTCAGTCAGGAACACCGGCCTGTCCGCCGGAGCATACGGCGGCGACTGGCCGCTATAGTGCGTCCGTTCCGCCCCGTTCTCCCGCTCCTCATCGTCCTCGTCGATCCAGTCGGCCAAGCTGTCGAGCAGGGCCTTGGCTGCCGCTTCATCGTCCAGCCCTGCGGCATTGCGCAGGAAGCGCAGCCACAGCTCCCGCTGCGCCTGCTCCTTGTCCGCCTTGGGGCCGTCCTTGTTTTTTTTATTCTCCCGATCCTGCTGCGCTTTTTCCTCCGGGGTCAGAGCCAGCGCGTTGAGCTGAAGCAGGCCGGACAAATCCGTGACCTGCACGCTCAGGCTGCCGCCAGGAAAAAGGGCGGAAAGCAGCTCCGGGTTCAGTGTCCCCCAGCTGTCAAAGGCGGCATCATGCTCGTTCTCCTGCTGATCAGCCAGCAAAGCCGTCTGCGCCAGCCGCAGGCCGGAGAGCAGCATCACGTCCAGCTGCGCCGCGCCGCTTTGATTGGCGGCGGCCTGCATCTGCCAGCTGACCGAGCTGCCGAGCTGCACCGTCACTGCGACCATGAAGCTGACCGCCAGCAGGGTCAGCACCAAGGCCATGCCTTTCCGGTCGCGGAGCATGGCTCAGTCCTCCTTCGGCTGCGGGCGGATCAGCCCGGCAGGCAGCAGGGCCGCTGTCTGAAAGGCGATGGAGGCATCCTGCTCCTCATCCAGCCAGAATTCCAAGCGGCAGAAAACAGCGGCGGGCAGGCTGCGCTCCTCATTTTCCTCGCCATCCTTCACCGTGGTGTCCCAGCTCTCCCGCTCCTCGCCGTTCTGATCGCGGTAGCGGAACTGCACCGAGCGCAGCTTGTCGGCCAAAAGAAACGCCTCAGTTTCGCCGCCATTTTTTTGCTCTTCGCCGACGGGCCGGTGCAGGCTGTCAGCCCGCAGGAGGAGCAGCTGGCCGGGCCTGTCCTTGTCCGGCTGCACCGCATAGCTGATCAGGCCGAGACCGGGCAGCTCCTCCTCCTGATCAAAGACCAGATGGGCGGTCGAGGCGAAGCTGAGAAGGATGCCGCTGCTGTCCGCGCCGCCGATAAAATCGCTGTCCTCAGTCAGAACGGCGGCGGCCAAGTCCTCGCTGATCCGCTCCAAGGCGACCTGCGCCCGGTAATAGACATCGCCCTGATCCATCGTCCCTTCCATCACCCGGATCGAGCCGGAGAGGGAGACTGAGACCATCGCCACCACCATGCCCAAGATCAGCATGGCCAGCATGATCTCCAGCAGGGTGAAGCCGGAACGACCGCCGTTCATTCCCCCTCCGCTGGCTCGATCTTGGCCATGACCAATGTGCGGACGCTGAAGGTTTCCCGCTCCTCCCGGCTGACAGTCAGCTCAATCAGCTTGAGCATCCCGCCGCTGCCCTTAATTCCGGTCTCATCCTCGGTCAGCTCGCTGACCTCCGCCTGCCAGCGGTATTCGGCAAAGCCTTCGGCGAAATCACCGCTGCCGCCGCTGAGGCTGGCAAAATCTGCGACAGCCAGCTCGGTCAGCTTCTGCCGGGCCAGCAGGCTGGCCGTCGTTTCAAAGCGCGAGGCGGCGGCAAGGGAAAGGCTCTGCGACTGGGAAGCCAGCAGGGCGGTGAAGGACATGGCGATCACCGCCACCGCCACCATCACCTCCAGCAGGGTGAAGGCGGCCTCCTGCTTCTGCGCTCTGCGGGCGGACATCGCTGCTTCACCGGGCGATCATGACGCGGTCTTCATCCAAGCTGACATGGCCATCGAGGATTTTGCTCAGACCGAGAAAGGGCGAGAGCAGCACGGTCAGCTCGTCGCCGTTGTCATGGCGGAAATGCACCGCTGTTTTATCCACATAGCCGCGCTCGTCAAAGCGGATGCTCAAGTCGGCGCGGTCCGGGCTGTGGGCGGCGGCGATATCCGTCACCTGCACCAAGCTGCCGAGGCGCAAGGTCTGGCGCGTCCGGTTCTCATCGGCATTTTCCTCATCAGCAGGCATGACCGTGAAAAGTTGCTGGCTGCGGTCGTAGTCAAGAACAAAGGCTGTGCGCCGCAGCCGGGCTTCCTGCCCGGTTTCAGCGACCAAGCCGACAAAGCGGCGCACCGCTGTGCGCAGCTCGCCGCCGGAAAGCGCGGAATGAATCTGCGGCAGAACAAAGGCCGCGCTCAGGCTGATCAGCACCATGACCACGATCAGCTCCAGCAGGGTGAAGCCGCGCTCACAGCTCCCAGCTGTTGATGTCCGCATTTTCGCCCTCGCCGCCCGGCTCGCCGTCAGAACCGTAGGACATCAGGTCAAAATCGCCGTGCAGACCGGGGCTTATGTAAATGTAATCGTTGTCCCACGGATCCTTGGGCACGGATTTTTTGTCCAAATAGCCGCCGTCCCGCCATTTCTTCGCCAAGCTGCCGACAGAGGGCGGCTCAACCAAGGCTGTCAGCCCCTGCTCGGTGGTCGGATATTTGCCGTTGTCCAGTTTGTAAAGCTTGAGCGCTTGGCTGATGGCCCCGACATCAATGCCCGCCTTGGTCCGCCGGGCCTCCTCAGGCCGGTCCATAATCCGGGGCACGATCATGCCCGCAAGAATGCCGAGAATGACAATGACCACCATCAGCTCGATCAAAGTGAAGCCGCGCATGTCGGCGGCGCGGCGCGTCTGTTGTGCTTTCATCATGAGGGCACCTGTTCAGGGTGGACTTTTGCTCCGTTGTATGGCACTAATAGCCTGCCTCAGACTGTGACGGCAGGCAGCGCGTCATCATCAACATACCAACATGCTGGAAAATATGAAATCGGAAACAGAGGAAAAAGGCAAAGTGAATCTGCACGGCAAGCAGAAACGTTTTCTGCGCGGCTTGGGGCACCATCTCGAACCGGTGGTGCAGCTCGGCAAGGAAGGACTGAGCGACAATCTGGCCAAGGCCGCCCGCGAGGCTTTGAAGACCCGCGAGCTGATCAAAGTCAAGCTGGGCCAGAACTGCGCTGTCTCCGCCGAAGAGGCTGCCGCCGCCCTGTCCGTCCAGACCGGCGCGGCGGTGGCGCAGCTTATCGGCAGAACCATCCTGCTCTATCTGCCGAACAAAAAACTCAAGCCGGAACAGCGCATCCGGCTACCTCAAGCGGAGGAATGAAATCTGTCCGCCGCCGCAGGGGAGAGGCGGCTATTTGTCCGCCTTCAGCTCGTTCAGTTTTTTATCCAATGTGGGAATGAGCTGATCCTGCGGGATGCCCTTGAACTGCTCCATGTAGTTGCGCACCAAGCTGATGCCCTCGACAAAGACATCGTAGGCCATCCACTTGCCGTCCTTCAAAATCATGACGTAGGAGACCGGAATGCTTTTGGAGGCATCGACAAACATAGTTTTGACCTCAGCCCGGTCATTCCTGAGCTGCTCTTTGCCGAATTCAATCTTCATATCGACATAGGCATCCACTTTGCCGATATAGACATGGCCGAGCAGTTTGGCGAAGCGGGCCGCGAACTGCTCCCGCTGGGCCTGCGGCATGTTCTGCCACGGCCTGCCCACCACCCGTTTGGACATCTCTTGGAAATCAAAATGCTCGGCAACCAAGGCGACAATCCGGTCGATCCGGTTGTCCACAGTGTCGTTTCTGAAATCCGAGGCTTTGAGCTGAGCCACAACCCGCTCGATGAAGGGCCGCACCTGCTCGGTGGGATTGGGCTGGGCGGCGGCGAAAGCCGGCGCGGCGGCCAGCAGCAGGAGGAAAAACAGACTGCGCAGCGCTGTGTTCATCGCGTCACCTCAGGTTGTTAAAGTTTGTTGTCCGTGACCGGCTCGGAATGCTTCCGGGCCTGCTTGCGGTATTGAAAATAGCTGTCGCGCCAAGCGGTGTACGGGTCGATGGTCAGCTCTTTCAGGCCGTCGTAGTCACCGAGCCGCAGGGAGATGTTGTTCACCCGCCTGCCCAGGGAAATGACCGCGCCTTCCTGCCATGTGTCGGCAAGAAAATAATACGGAGTCATGGCCAAGCCGTCAACAGCGGTGCCGGTCAGCTCGCGCGCTGTTGTCGCCCCAAGCAGAGGCATGACCAAATAGAAGCCGTCCGGCACACCCCAAGTCTCCAATGTCTCGCCCAGCCCGGCCTCGACCCGCTTGAAGCCGAACTCCCGCCCGGCCACGTCGCCCAGCCCGGCCACGCCGCCGAGGGTGTTGATGACAAAGCGGGTCAGCACTGTGCCTGCGTCGGCAAAACGGAGCTGAAGCAGGGAGTTGACAAGGCGCACCGGCTCCTGGAGGTTGTAGCAGAAGTTGTCCGCCGCCTGCCGGATGTCCTCCGGCACAGTCCGGCTGTAGGCTGAAGCGACTGGCTCCATCACCCAAGTGTAGGTGACATCGTTGAATTCAAACATCAGCCGGTTGAAATGCTCAAAGGGATCGGGCGCGGCTTCCGCATCCGGCGCGTCGTCATAGAAAGAGTCGTCAAGAAAATCCGCCTCCTCCGCTTGAGCGCCGCCGCAGAGGGCGAGGCAGAGCAGGAAGACGGGCAGGGCTGTCTTCATGATGGTTTATTTCACGCCGCCAAGGGCGAATTTGGAAATCAGGGACTCAATGTCGAGCGAAGACTCAGTGTCGACAATGGTCTCGCCGGGCTGATAGCTGGCCTCGTCGCCGCCGGGCATGATGCGGATGAACTTGTCGCCGATGATGCCCTGCGATTTGACCGAGGCCATGGAGTCTTTCGGCACCTGCACGCCCTTGTTCAGCTTGAAGGCGGCCACAGCCCGGCCTTCGTCATTCAGGCGCAGCTCGGCCACGGAACCGACGGCCACGCCGGCAATCTGCACTTCGGAGCCAGTCTTAATCCCGGCAACATTCTCAAATTCGGCATAGAGGGTGTAGGTTGTGCCGCCGGTCAGCCATGATACCTCGCCCAGCCGCAGGGCCAGCCAGCCGAAAGCGGCCAAGCCGAGCACGAGGAAAAGGCCGACTGCGATTTCCGCACGGGAATTGCTGTTCATAAACGCTCCTGGTTGTTCCGCAGGAATCAGATGCCCATCGTTTTTTCGGCAAAGTCGCGGATGTGCGGCTTGTCCGACTTGATGATCTCGCTGGCCTTGCTGAAGACATTGGCCTCGCCTTTGTTGATGAGGACGATCCGGTCGGCCAGCTCAAAGACCTTGGGGATGTCATGGCTGACAATCACCGCCGTGTAGCCGAGCTGCTTCTGCATCCGCTGAAAAAGACTGTAAATCTCCAAGGTCATCAGCGGATCCAGACCGGTAGTCGGCTCGTCAAAGAGGACGATTTCCGGCTTTAGCTGAAGGGCGCGGGCCAAGCCGACCCGCTTCTTCATGCCGCCGCTCAACTGAGCGGGATATTTCTCCTCATGCCCGGCCAGCTCCAAAGTCGCCAGCGTGGCCATGACTTTCGCCCGGATTTCCGCCTCCTTAAGCTTGGTGCGCTCGCGCAGCGGCAGGGCGATGTTCTCAAACACGGTCAGCGAGTCAAAGAGCGCGGCTCCTTGAAAGAGCACCCCAAACTTGGTGCGGAGCTGCCGGAGCTGACTCTGGCCCATTTTGGCCACATCCTCGCCGTCCACCAATATCTGGCCGCTGTCCGGCTTGAGCAGGCCGAGTATCAGCTTCAGGGTCACGCTCTTGCCTTGGCCGCTGCCGCCCGCGATGACCGTGGTCTTGCCTTTCGGCACGGCCCAGCTCGCCTCGTTCAGCACCCGGTGCTGGCCGAAACTTTTACTCACCCGGACAAACTCAATCGCCGCCGCTTCCGAGGCCGCACTATACGTCATTTCCGCCTCCTTTACAACAGCACCGCTGTCAGCAGGTAATCAAAAATCAGCACGGCAATGGAGGAAAGCACCACGGCCTGGGTCGTCACCTTGCTCACGCTCTCCGCGCCAAAGCCTGCGCCCCGGATGCGGTACACGAAATAGCCGCGCCCCGCGCTGATCCAGATCACCAGCAGGGCGAAGACAAAGGATTTGATCAGGCCGAGGCGGATTTCGTGATTGGTGATGCTTTGGGACATGCTGCTGAAATAGGAGCCGGAATTGGCGCCCATCAGCTGCACTCCGGCGATATAGCCGCCCCAGATGCCGACCACGTCAAACATTGCGGTGAGCAGCGGCACCGAGATGATGGCGGCCAAAAATTTGGGCGAAATCAGGTAGCGGAAGGGATCAACAGCCATACACTCCAGCGCATCAATTTGCTCGCTGATGCGCATGATGCCGATCTCCGCGCAGATGGCTGAACCGGCCCGGCCCGCCACCATCAAGGCGGTGAGGATCGGCCCCAGCTCCATGATCAAGGTCAGGGACACCGCCGAGCCGAGCATTCCTTCCGCCCCGAATTTATTAAGCGTGTAGGAGCCTTGCAGGCCCAGCACCATGCCGGAGGAAAGCGCGGTGAAAAAAATTACCGCAATCGAGCCTGCGCCGATGAAGCGGAGCTGGCGGAGCAGCTCGCGGCCCCGGAAAGGCCGCCGGAACAGCCCGGCCAGCGCGGAGACGAAAAACAGGCCCATGCTGCCGAGGTCAGCGAGCAGGGCAAGGCAGTGGTCGCCAAGGTGGTGAAAGGGCGCGGCCAACGCGCTGATCTTGTTGTTCTGCAAGGGATTCTGTCGCTGTGTTCGTGATGAGGGAATGCCGCCGCAGTCAGGGCAATGTACCATAAAAGCAGAAAACTGCCCAAACATTTCGGCACAGAAGCAATGAAATGCCGCAGAACCGCTCTGATGTGCGGCAAAGGAATTTGGGCGACGGTGACGCAGATATTGAGAAATACAAAAAATATTTACAATTAAAAAAGCCTGCGGAAGAAGCGGAAGGGTGTGGCGCGGAGAACGGGGGCGGCTCTGCGCCGCCCCGGCAAGGCTGAGCTTAATAGTTGCTCAGGTACTTCTTCAGCTCCCAGTCAGTGACTGCGGTGCGGTAGTCATCCCACTCCTTCTCCTTGTTCTCGATGTAGCGCTCGAAGATGTGGTCGCCGAGGGCCGGGCGGGCCAGCGGGTTGGCCTTCAGGGCCTCGATCGCCTCTTTCAGGCTGCCCGGCAGGCTTGCGATGCCCGCAGCTTCCTTCTCCTGAGCCGTCATCTCGAAGATGTCGTGGTTGACTGGCGGCGGAGCTTGGAGGTTGTTCTTGATGCCGTCCAGACCAGAATTCAGCATCATGGCAAAGGCCAGATACGGGTTGCAGGCCGGATCCGGGCAGCGAACCTCAGTGCGGGTTCCCAATCCACGCGAAGCCGGAATGCGGATCATCGCTGAACGGTTGGAGGCAGACCAAGCGATATACACCGGAGCCTCATAGCCCGGCACCAGCCGCTTGTAGGAGTTGACTAACGGGTTGGTGACAGCGGCGAAACCGGCGGCGTTCTTGCTGATGCCCGCGATGTACTTGTAAGCGATCTCAGACAGTTGCAGCGGGCCGTTCGGGTCAAAGAAGGCGTTGGTGCCGTCGGCGTTGAACAGCGACTGGTTGGTGTGCATACCAGAGCCGTTGATGCCGAAAACCGGCTTCGGCATGAAGGTGGCGTGCAGGCCGTACTCGGCGGCGATGGAGCGGACAACCCACTTGAACGTCACGGTGTTGTCAGCGGCGGCCAGCGCGTCGGAGTACTTGAAGTTGACCTCATGCTGCCCCTCGGCGACCTCGTGATGGGAAGCCTCGATCTCGAAGCCCATCGCCTCCAAGGTCTCGATGATCTCGCGGCGGCAGTTGATGCCGCAGTCGTCCGGGTCAACATCGAAGTAGCCGGCCACGTCGCTGGTCTTGGTGGTGGCCTTGCCTTCCTCGTCCTTCTCAAAGAGGAAGAACTCGGCCTCGGTGCCCACGTTCATGGTGTAGCCCATCGCTTTGGCATCCGCCAGCACGCGCTTCAGGTTGTTGCGCGGGCAGCCTGCGAACGGGGTGCCGTCCGGCATGTAGACATCGCAGATGATCCGGGCGGCGTTGGTGCCGTTCTGGTTCCGCCACGGCAGGACGGTGAAGGTGTTGTAGTCCGGCTTCAGGTACATGTCGGACTCGTTGATGCGGACGAAGCCGTCAATGGAGGAGCCGTCGAACATCATCTTGCCGTCCAGCGCCTTCTCAATCTGGCTCAGGGGCACGGCGACATTCTTCATGAAGCCGAGTATGTCAACGAACTGAAGGCGGAAGAAGCGGACGTTCTGCTCCTCAATGATTTGCATGATCTCGTCGCGGGTCATCTCTACTCTCCTTGTGCTGGGATGAATGATAATATCCGGTCAGGCCGGATGATCAGAAACATATTTATGCCGTCCGTAGGGGCGGTTCGCGAACTAATGATTCATCACATCTTCAAAGCGGCTGTTTCTTTTGAGCAAGCATCCAGCCCTGCTCGACTGAGAGCAGCCGTTCAAAGCCTTTCCTGAGGACAAGCCAGCCCGGAGGCCCGTTATTCCTGATGTGGCCTCCGAGTTCGGCGATTGCCCGGAGAGCGTGTCCGGCGGACATCATATCCGGCGCTTCCTGTTTCTTTTCCCGGAGCAGCTCTTTCAAAACAAGAAGCTGGGTGCGGGTCAGCACTTTTTCCGCCGGTTCTTCCGGGGAGTTGCGGGCGAGCCATCGGAGCAGCAGCATCTGCCATGCGACTGCGGTTTCGATGGCCAGCAGCACAAGCAAGGCTCGGCCGCTTTCCAGCTGATGCTCCTGATGGCGGCAGCCGGTTTTCAGAGCTTTGAAAAACTCTTCAA
>NZ_JBLWEM020000067.1:0-24125 GCF_048287365.2 Candidatus Electronema sp. JC
GCCTCAATGATGAAGTTCGAGCCAGCCTGCTCCACAGGACGGCGGCGGCCTGAAGCGTCCGGCTCGCCCAAACCCATGCGGACGCACTCCAAGCCGGTCAGCTTGCCGTCAGCATCGGCGTGAATCTTGACCGGGGCAGCAAGGAACTCAATCCGCACGCCTTCCTCTTCCAAGTGCCGCACCTCCTCCTTGGAAGCAGGCATCTCTTCCTTTGTGCGGCGATAGAGGATGAAGACCTGATCCGAGCCGGTGCGCAGGGCGGTGCGGGCCACGTCAATGGCCACGTTGCCGCCGCCCACAACCACGACTTTCCTGCCGATGTGCATTTCCTCGCCGGTCAGCACACGGCGCAGGTAGTCCACGCCGTGCAGCACGCCTTTGGTCTTCTCCTCGCCTTCGATGCCCAGCCGCTTGCCCTCATGCGCACCAACACCAATGAAGACCGCGTCATAGCCCTCTTCCCGCAGCTCGTGCAGGGTCTTGTCCTTGCCGATGGTCACGCCCAGCTTGATCTCCACCCCGCAGCTCTTCAGGGAAGCCAGCTCCGCACCAATGATGTCGCGGGGCAGGCGGTAGTGCGGGATGCCGACTGAGAGCATCCCGCCAAAGACCGGCAGGGCCTCGTAGATCGTGCATTTATAACCCTGATGCGCGAGCAGATACGCAGCGGTGATGCCTGCCGGGCCAGAGCCGACAATCGCTGCCTTGCGTCCGTTGGGCAAGGCGCAGGCTTGGGCCATAGATTTCCGCTTGGCAACCATCCAGTCGGTCAGGTAGCGTTCCAGCATCCCGATGGCCACCGGCTCGCTGCTCTTGCCGCGCACACAGCTGCCCTCGCACTGAAACTCGTGCGGGCAGACGCGGGAGCAGACCGAAGGCATGGTGCTGGTCTCACGCACCTTCCAGTAGGCTTCCTCGAACTGCTTCTCCCGCAGCAGGCCAATGAAGCCAGGGATGTCATTGCGGATCGGGCAGCCTTGCACGCAGGCAGGCTTCTTGCATTGCAGGCAGCGGTTGGCCTCCAGTAAAGCCGTTGCCTCATCGTAACCGGCGGTCACTTCAGCAAAGCTCTTGATCCGTTCCGCAGGCGCAAGCTCTTTGGGATGCTGGCGGGGAATGGCCATCCGTTCTTTGGTGTTCATGGGCATCTCCTAAATTGGTTCAAAAGGGCAAGAGTAAAAGGCAGGGGCAAAAAATCTTTTGCCCCTGCCTTTTACTCTGCTAATCATTTTCTATGAAGCGCACCAGAGCATTCCTGCTCATGTAGCCAGATTGTCTCTTCACACCGCTCTTGTTTGTCAGCTTGATGACATGGGGAACGCCATCAATGCCGAACTGCGCGGCCTTCTCCCGGTTCTTGTCCCAGTCCACGTCGTAGAAGGCAACATGCGGGTAGAGCTTCTTCATCTTCTCATACTCAGGCTTCATGGCCTGACAAGGCGGGCACCAGTCGGCGTAGAACTTGAACACCTTGATGTCTTGGCCTTTGCCGTAGTCGGCATTGGCAGGGATGTCCTGCTCCGGGCCGCAGCCGTGGAGGAGTGCCGCTGCGAGAATGGTCAGTATGATGCGTCGGATTATTGTCATAAAGCGGCTTGTCAAAGGGAAGCCTTCAGGGTGAATGCTGCAAAAACAAAAAAAGCCGCCCCTTGAGGGGCGGCCCTTGCTCATCGCTGCTCCGGCGCTGCGGCTGATTGCTACAGCTGCCTCGAACACCGCTCCGCCGCCGCGATTCTGGCCATCGCCCGCTGCAAGGCCGACGCAGCTTGGACGCGGCTGACGTTCTCGTCATGCGCCTGCTGCTGCGCCAGACTTTTTTCCGCCCGCTCCTTGGCCAGCAGGGCGCGGGGCACGTCAATGTCATGGCCGTATTCGGCAATCTCCACCAAGAACGTGACCGTGTTGTCTGAGACCTCGGCAAAACCGCCGCTGACCATCAGATACTTCAGCTCTTTGTCCTTTTTGTAATGGAGGACTCCGGTTTTCACCGTGGTCAGGAACGGCGCATGATTGGCCAAAACACCGAACTCGCCGCTGCTGCCCGGCGCGGTGACGATGTCCACATCCTCGCTGACCACCGGCCCGGAGGGTGTCACCACTTCCAGATGAATCTGTGCCATTGCTTGTCACCTCTGCCTGCAATCAGGCTGCCTGAGCTTGTTCCGCCGCCGCTTTCTCAACCGCCTCTTCAATTGTGCCGACCATGTAAAAGGCGTTCTCCGGCAGATCGTCGTGCTTGCCGTCAAGAATCTCTTTGAAGCCGCGCACCGTGTCCTCAACCTTCACGTATTTGCCTGCCATGCCGGTGAACACTTCGGCGACACTGAAGGGCTGAGAGAGGAAACGCTGGATCTTGCGGGCGCGGCCCACCAGCAGCTGGTCTTCCTCGGACAGCTCGTCCATGCCGAGAATGGCGATGATGTCTTGCAGCTCCTTGTACTTCTGGAGCGAGACCTGCACCCTCCGGGCGGTCAGATAATGCTCTTCGCCGACCACGTTGGGATCAAGAATGCGCGAGGTGGAGTCGAGCGGATCAACTGCGGGATAAATGCCCAGCGCGGCGATCTGGCGGGAAAGAACAACCGTGCCGTCGAGATGGGCGAAGGTGGTAGCCGGAGCCGGGTCAGTCAGGTCGTCGGCAGGCACATAAACGCACTGCACAGCGGTGATCGAACCCTTGGTGGTCGAGGTGATGCGCTCCTGCAAGGCGCCGAGGTCCGTGGCCAGCGTCGGCTGATAACCTACCGCTGAGGGAATGCGGCCCAGCAGAGCGGAAACCTCCGCGCCGGCCTGGGTGAAACGGAAGATGTTGTCCACAAAGAAGAGCACGTCCTGGCCTTCCTCGTCGCGGAAATATTCGGCGGCAGTAAGGCCGGTCAGGGCGACGCGGGCGCGGGCGCCCGGCGGCTCAGTCATCTGGCCGTACACCAGCGCGGCCTTGGAGAGAACACCGGACTCCTTCATCTCCATGTAGAGATCGTTGCCCTCGCGGGTGCGCTCGCCCACGCCGCAGAAGACCGAGATGCCGCCGTGCTGCATGGCGATGTTGTTGACCATCTCCATCATGATGACCGTCTTGCCGCAGCCTGCGCCGCCGAAGAGGCCCATCTTGCCGCCGCGCGGGAAAGGCACGAGCAGATCCAGCACCTTGATGCCGGTCTCCAGCACATTGACCTCGGTGTCCTGCTCGGTGAACTCCGGCGCGGCGCGGTGGATCGGCATGGTCTTGCTCTTGTCAATCGGACCGAGGCCGTCCACCGGCCTGCCCACCACGTTCATGATTCGGCCCAGCGCAGGTGCACCGACCGGAATGGAGATCGGCTCGCCGGAGTCGCGGCAGGCCATGCCCCGCACCAGGCCGTCAGTTTGATCCATGGCGATGCAGCGCACCACGTTGTCGCCCAGATGCTGGGCCACTTCGATGACCAGATTTTCCTCGACGCTGTCAATGCCCGGATTGGTCACGAACAGGGCGTTCATGATCGGCGGCAGCTCGGCAGCCTTGAATTCCACGTCAACAACAGGCCCGATCACCTGAATGATTCTTCCTATGCCCATTTTCTATATCTCCCAGAATCTCTCTGAAAATTCGTCTGTCTCTTAGCCTTTCAGGGCCTCTGCGCCGCCGACGATGTCCATCAGGTCGCCGGTGATGGCCGCCTGCCGGGCCTTATTGTAGAGCTGCTTCAGCTCCCTGATCATGTCGCCGCAGGCCGTGGTCGCGTTGTCCATCGCCGTCATCCGCGCCGCCTGCTCGCCCGCGCCCACTTCCAGCATGGCGTGGAAGACCTGCACATGCAGATAGAGCGGCAGCAGGTTCTCTAAGATTTCGGCAGGCGACGGCTCGAAGAGGTATTCGGTCGGATTCGCCTCGTTCTGCTGCTCCGCAGGCCGGATCGGCAGCAGGGTTTCCTGCGTCGGAATCTGAGCCGAGAGCGACTTGAAGCGGGCATAGACCAGCTCAACCTGATCCGCCGCCTTGCTGAGGAACTGCTCTGCGACCTCCTCCGCGATCTCGCGGGCGTTGAACATCTGGAAGGTGCCCATGATGTCCGTGAAGGAGCGGCGGATTTTACCGGAGCGTTTGAAGGCCCGCGTCGCCTTGTTGCCCACAGTCACCAGCGTGACCTTCTTGCCCTCGCGCTCGTACTGGGCGATCAGCTTCTCGGCCTTGCTGATGGCGTTGGCGTTGAAGCTGCCGCACAGCCCCCGGTCAGAGCTGATGACGATCAGCTCCACGCTCTGCACCTCGCGGACCGCCATCAGCGGCTGGCCCGCGCCCGCGCCGCCGGAGAGCTTCTGCATCGCCCCGGCGAACTTGGCCGCATAGGGACGGAAGGCCTCCATGCGCTGCTGCGCCCCGCGCAGTTTGGCCGAGGCGACCATGTTCATCGCCTTGGTGATCTGCGAGGTCTTGGAGACACCTTCAATCTTGTTTTTGACTTCCTTCAGTCCTGGCATGGCTCGTGTCCCGCGCTCAGTTCAGGCCCTTGGCCGTTTTGAAGGTGCTGCCGAAGGATTTCAGCGTCGCCCTGATTTTTTGATCCAGCTCCGGCGAAATGGCCTGTTTCTCGCGCAGCTCAGCGAAAATCGACGGCTCGTTCAGCTCAATGTACTCGTACAGCTCCTGCTCGTACTCTGCCAGCATCTGCACTGGGAATTCATCAAGAAAGCCCTTGGTGCCCGCGAAGATGATCGTGACCTGCTTCTCCATCGGCAGGGGCTGATACTGCGGCTGCTTGAGGATTTCCACCAGCCGCTCGCCGCGCGTCAGCTTGGCCTGCGTGGCCGCATCAAGATCGGAGCCGAAACCGGCGAAAGCGGCCAGTTCTCGGTACTGGGCAAGATCAAGCCGCAGCGTGCCCGCGACCTGCTTCATCGCCTTGACCTGCGCTGCGCCGCCGACGCGGGAGACCGAAATACCGACGTTAATCGCCGGACGAACACCGGCGAAGAAGAGGCTCGGCTCCAAGAAAACTTGGCCGTCAGTGATGGAAATAACGTTGGTCGGGATGAAGGCGGACACGTCGCCAGCCTGGGTCTCAATGATCGGCAGGGCGGTCATCGAGCCTGCGCCGAGCGCGTCGTTCAGCTTGGCGGCCCGCTCCAGCAGGCGGGAGTGGTTGAAGAAAATGTCGCCGGGATAGGCTTCGCGTCCGGGCGGACGGCGGAGGAGCAGGGACAGCTCGCGGTAGGCCACGGCCTGCTTGGACAGATCATCATACACAATCAGCGCGTGCTGGCCGTTGTCGCGGAAATATTCGGCCATCGCGCAGCCGGTCATGGCCGAGACATACTGCATCGGCGCGGGATCCGAGGCGCAGGCGGCGACCACCGTGGTGTATTCCATCGCCCCATGCCTGCGCAACGCCTCAACCACCAGCGCGACTGTGGATTTCTTCTGGCCGGTGGCCACGTAAACACAGTGCACGCCAGTGCCTTTCTGGGCGATGATCGCGTCCACGCAGAGGGCGGTCTTGCCGATCTGGCGGTCGCCGATGACCAATTCGCGCTGGCCGCGCCCGACCGGAGTCATCGCGTCAACCGCCTTGTAGCCGGTGTAGCACGGCTCATGCACGCTTTTCCGAGCGATAACGCCGGGGGCGACAACCTCCATCTTGCGGGTCAGCTTGGCATTCAGTGGCCCTTTGCCGTCAATCGGCTGGCCGATGCCGTCCACAACCCGGCCTTCCAGCTCCGGCCCGACCGGCACCTCGGCGATCTTGCCGGTGCGCTTGACGATGTCGCCTTCCATGATTTTGCGGCAGTCGCCCATGACCGCCACGCCGACGTTGTCCTGCTCAAGGTTGAGGGCCAAGCCCATGATACCGCCGGGAAATTCCAGCAGCTCCATGGCCTGGCAGTTCTCCACGCCATAGACGCGGGCGATGCCGTCGCCCACGGAGATGACCGTGCCGGTCTCCTTGAGGTCTATGCCGCTCTTGTAGCCAGCGATCTGATCTTTAATGATCCGGCTGATTTCCGAGGCTTTGATCTGCATCTGACTCACACTCTCCCCTTGATGGATTCCTTTAATTCCTGAAGCTGCGTGCGGATGCTGCCGTCCAGCACCAGATCGCCGACCTTGGCCACCATGCCGCCGATGATCGAAGGATCAACCTGCGCCTCAAGAATAACCTTAGTTCCTGTAATTTTTTCCAGCGCGGCCCGGATTTTCCCCAGCAGGGCCTCGTCCGGCTCGACAGCGGTCGTGACCCAGCCGTGGCTGATGTTCTCCTCGCGCTCCAGCATGTGCCGCAGCTGGCCCGCGACTTCCGGCAGGGCCGAGACCCGTTTTTTCTCCACCAGCAGGTGGAGGAACGCGCCCAAGAGCGAGTCCGCGCCCGCCGCCTCAGCGATGCCGGCCATGACCTTCAGCCGGGCATCCAAGGGATAGAGGGGATTGGTCAGCGCGTCCGCGATGCCCAGCTCAGGATTGCTGAAAAGGTCGGCGATGTCGCGCAACGTCTGCGCATACACGTCCACCGCGCCGTTTTCCTTGCCAAGGGTGAAAATGGCCTTGGCGTAGCGTTTGGCTAAGATGATCTGTCTCATTGCGCCGCCTTTTCCAGATACTGTTCAATGATCGCGACCTGATCCGCCGGGGTCAGGTTCTTGATGAGCAGCTGCTCGGCCATTGCCGCCGCCTGCTCGGCCACCTCGTTCTGGAGCTGGCGCTGGGCCGCCGCCGCCGCTGTGGCTACCGCCGCCTCAGCCTGCCGTCGGATGTCCCGCGCCGCCGCCTCAGCTTCGGCAAGTATTCTGTCCCGCTCCTCGCCCGCCAAAGCCAATGCCCGGCTGACGGTCAGCTCAATCTCAGCCTCCATGCCTTCCAGCCGCGCTGAAAATTCCTTGTAGGAACGCTCGGCCTCGTCGCGCTTGGCTTGCAGCTCTTGCAGCTCCTCCTCAATCGCTTTGCGGCGGCTGCTCAGGCTTGCAACAATGGGCTTGCCGCCGAATTTCACCAGCAGGAAAACCAGCGCGGCGAAGTTGAGGGCGCGCCAGAGCAGGTCTTTCAATTTTTCGCCGGTGATCATCGGCGCGGCATGAGTGCCGCCGTGCTCTCCGCCGTGAGTCGCCGCCTCTGTCCCGTGTCCGTCAGCTGCGGCATGAACAGCAGCCGCATGACCGCCTTCCGGCTGCTGCGCCGCCGCTTGGACATGCTGAGTGCCGCCATGCTCCTCAGCCAAAACCGCTCCCGTCGTCCCGGCGCAGAGCCAAGCCGCAGCCAGCAGCGGCAGAATTTTTTTCATTTTCATGCCTGCACGCTCCTTCCTAATATCTTGGCCGCCATGTCCTGGGCCACGCTGTTGATGTTGCCCAGCAGCTCGCTGCGGGCGACATCAAAGCTGGCCCGGATTTCCGCAAGCTGCCGCTCTTTCTCGCCGCCCGCCTCGGCGCGGATCGCGGCCAGCCGCTCCGCCCCGGCCCGCTCGGCTTCGCCCCGCGCTGCCTCCAAGGCTCTTTTTGCCTTGAGGCCGGCTTCGTGCAGCTTCCGGTCCAGCTCGGCCTGCCGGGCGCGGGCGTGCTGCTCGAACTGCTCGGCCTCGCCGCTCATACTGCCCAAGGTGTCGTGCCGCTTGTCCATGACCGCGATGACCGGCTTGTAGAGAATCCGGTTCAGGACAGCCATTAAAACCAGCATGTTGATGATGTGAAAGAGGACGGTGATGTCAACGGAAATCATAGAACAGCTCCTGGTGCCTCGGTAAAAAAAAGGACAGCCGGAACAGGCGGCTGCGTTGTTCGTTTTTCACGACTGAAACTTACTACCGGAAATGCGGATGGAAGTCAAACCTTTTTTGCCAGCTTTCGCATAGGGAAAGATGCGTTCGATCAAACTGAATATTTTCATCAGAATGATTGAGCGCAAGCAGCGGAAAAAGAAAAATTGGTTCGACTTTTGCATTGCCGCGACTATAATGGTCATATGGATTGGCAACTCTGCGCATCAGGAGGTTTGGCATGAATCCGCTGCGGCTGCTTCTGCTCGCCGCGCTGGTCTATGTTGTCTGGCGGCTGCTCCGCCGCCAGCTCCACGACAGGATTCAGGCGGAACTGCTCCGCGAGCAGGAGCGGCAGGAAGCTGCCGAGGACGTGCTGGTGGAAGATCCGGTCTGCGGCATCCTCATCCCGAAACAAGAGGCGGTCCGGCTCCGGCAGGACGGCAGAACATATTATTTTTGCAGCGAATCCTGCTGCGACGCATTCACCGGCGGAACGAAAGGACAGGACGAATGAAGTTTTTTATTGACACGGCCAACATTGAGGAAATAAAAAAAGGACTGGAGCTGGGCATGGTGGACGGCGTGACCACCAATCCTTCCTTGATCTCCAAAGAGCAGCGGCCTTTCAACGAGATATTGGCTGACATCTGCGCCTTGGTCGACGGCCCGATCAGCGCCGAGGTGATCAGCTTGGACGCGGACGGCATGGTCGCTGAAGGCCGCGAGCTGGCCAAGCTGCACAAAAACATCGTCATCAAAGTGCCGATGACGGCGGAAGGGCTGAAGGCGGTCAAACGGCTGGCTGCGGAAGGCATCCGCACCAACGTCACCCTGATTTTTTCGCCCGCGCAGGCTCTGCTGGCGGCCAAGGCGGGCGCGGCCTATGTCAGCCCCTTTGTTGGCCGCTTGGACGACATCGCCCAAGACGGCATGGCGCTGATCAGTGAGATCATGACCATTTTCCGCAACTACGGCTATAAGTCCGAAGTGATCGTCGCTTCGGTGCGCAGTCCGATGCATGTGATTCAGTCCGCGCTGATCGGAGCGGACATCGCCACAATTCCTTACAAAGTCATCGCCCAGCTGGCCCGGCATCCGCTGACCGACCTTGGCATGGAGCAGTTCCTCGCTGACTGGGAGAAGCGGCGGAAATAAGCTGAAAAATCAAAAAACAAGGTGTCTGTCATGAAGACCTGCGCGTTGTGGTGCGTTGCCGCTGTGTCAAGCCTGCTCGCCCTCACCGGGCAGGCGCAGGGAGAAATTTGCAAATACACTGACAAACGCGGTGTGGTGCATTACACCAACGTCTCCGGCGACAAACGGTGCAAGCCGCTGAATTACAATGTGTCTTCCGGCCAGCCTCGGCTGATGATCACCACCGCTCCCGCCGTGCGCAGCATCGACCGGCGGATGCTCCGTTTCGGTCGCCCGGCGGCGGAACAGCGGAGCGATTTTGATTACCACATTCAGCACGCGGCCCGCATTCATCAAGTCGATCCGCTGCTGGTCAAGGCGGTAATCAAAACTGAATCGGGTTTCAACCGCTGGGCCGTCTCGCCCAAAGGCGCGCAGGGGCTGATGCAGCTCATGCCCGGCACCGCCCGTCATCTCAAAGTCAGCGACCCCTTCGATCCGTGGCAGAACATCTATGGCGGCACCCGTTATCTGCGCGAGATGCTGGACAACTTCAACGGCAATGTGCGCCTCAGCCTTGCCGCCTACAACGCCGGCCCGACCAGGGTGATGCGAAGCGGCGGCATCCCCCGCATCCCGGAGACCATCAGCTATGTGGACAAGGTGCTCCGGCACTATCAGAGCTATCAGGGCGGCGCGCTGTACGCCTACGCTCCGGCGAAGAACAGCATCCGGGTCCGGCAGCTGGTGACCGTCAACTGAGGTCGGCGGAGCAGAAAAATAAAACTGCTCTTGATTTTTTTTTATGTTCTGCGTTATACATGTAAAGGCGGGCCGCTTCCGGAGCGGCATGAAAAAAAACAAATTGACGAACCATGGCAAAAAAGGAAATTCCCGTCATCGGCATTGACATCGGTTCTCATGCCGTGAAAATTTGCCAGGTGGAGCGGTCCGGCAAAGACGGCTACGAACTTGTGGCGCTCGGCACCGCCGCGCTCTCTCCCGGCTCTGTTGAGGACGGGGTGCTGCACGATCCGAAAGACGTTGGGGACGCAATCAATGAGCTGCGCGACAATTTAAAGATAAAAAATAAAAGAGTCGGTCTGTCTATATCTGGATATTCGGTGATTGTTAAAAAAATTAATATCGAGATAGAAAATCAGGAGGAGCTGGCCGAACGGCTGCATCAGGAGGCTGAGCAATACATTCCTTTCGACATCAAGGAAGTGTATCTTGACTTTCAAGTGATCAAGCAGGCGAAAAGCGAGATGGAGCGCAGCGAGGTCATGCTGGTCGCCGCTAAAAAAGAAGTCGTGGACGCATATTTGGAAATGATTGAAGGGCTAAAGCTGGTGCCGGTGCTGGTGGATGTCGACGGCTTCGCTTTGGAGAACATCTGGAACACGGTGGCGGGCAGCGAAAAAAATGTCTGCGTCGTTGATATCGGAGCTTCCAAGATGAACATCAACATCATTGCGGGCGGAGCCTCCGTGCTGGCCCGCGATGTGGTGACCGGCAGCGACAAGATCAGTCAAGACATCGCCGAAACGTTGAATATCGATTACGGCGAGGCCGAGAACATCAAGCTGGGCCGCCAGCAGGCCGATGAAGAGGACATGGAGGTGCTGCATAACATTTTTAATAAAATCAGCACGAGATGGGTGCTGGAAATCAAAAAGGCCATTGACCTTTACGGCAACAACAATCCCGGCAAGCCGCTGACCGCGCTGGTGCTCAGCGGCGGCGGCTCAAAAGTCCACGGCCTGCAAGAATATCTCGCTCATGAGACCGGCTTGGAGGTCATCGCCTTCAATCCGTTTGAAGGCATGAAAATCAACAAAAAAATCGACATGGAATATCTTAAGGCGGCAGCCCCGCAGATGTCGATAGCCACTGGACTGGCCATCCGGCCTGCGGAGTTCTGAGCCATGCTTCGGATCAATCTTCTGCCGGTCAAGGAAATCAAGCAGCGGGTCGCTGCGAAAAATCAGCTTGCAGCCTTCGGCATTGTCTTTGCCATACTTGTGACGATTTTAATTCTTGCGGCGTTTATGCTGAACAGCCAAGTAAGCAGCTTGGACGCAGAAATAAAAGATTTAGAGTCAAGAAAAGCGGCATTGGAAAAAATTTTGCAGCAAATTGAAGAATTGAAGAAAAAAAAGGAGGAAGTGGACAAACAGACTGATCTGATCGCAAATTTAGAAAAAAGTTCCGCTTTGACCGCGCATTTGCTTAATGAAGTGGCTGATCTCACGCCGAACAACCGCTTGTGGCTGACTTCGCTCAACCAAGCGGGCGCTTCGATGAATTTGAGCGGCATGGCTTTGGACAACCAGACTGTTGCCGAATACCTTGAAAAGCTCAAAGACTCAAAGTATATATCGAGCGTCACGCTTTCCAGCTCCTCTTTGTCGGTTTATGCAGGCAGAAATTTAAAAAAGTTCACTCTGTCCTGTGCTGTCTCCATGCCTGAAACAGAAAAAAAGGAAGAAGGGGCTGAAGCTGCGGCGCAAGGAAAATAATATGGCTCAAGAAAAATTTGACGAAAAATTCAAGAAGTTTCTCAACGAGAAATATATCCCGTTGAACAAAAATGCCAAAATTGGCATTGCTGCGGCGTTGATAGTCGGCCCCGTCGCTTTGTTTGTTTTTTTATTTTACAATCCAAAGCAAGCGAAAATCAGCGAGCTGACAATCAACAGAGACCAGCTTGTCGGCAAAGTCACGGAGGCGGAAGCTGCTTCAAAAAATAAAGAGCGGCATGAAAATGAGCTGAAAGATGCCGAGCAAAAGTTTGAAGAAATGTCTGTCATTCTCCCAAAAGATCAGGAAATCCCCAGTCTTCTCCGCAATATTTCCGACCTTGGCAAACGGGCAGGTCTTGATTTTGTCGAATTCAAACCCGGAAACGAGTCGCCAAAGGATTTTTATGCAGAAATTCCCATCAGCATACGTATCAAAGGCCCTTATCATAATGTGGGCTATTTTCTTGGCGAGGTGAGCGGACTCGACCGGCTGGTCACTGTTGACAACATCAACATGGGCGGCCCGCAGGACGTGGCCGGCGAAATTCTGCTCGATTCCTCCTGCAATCTGCTCACCTACCGCTTCACAGGGCAGGCTGCGGCTCCGCCGCCCGCTTCAGGTGGTCCGAAAAAATAAAAACAGAGAGCGGAAACAATGCGGTTCAGCTCACAGCAACACATTTTGACAGCCGCGCTTTGGGCGGCAGGACTGATTCAGGCGGCGGCGGCTTCCGCGCAGGAGCCGCTTTCAGCTGCTGATCCTGCTGAGAACGCCGCCGCGCAGGCAGAGTCTGGCGGCGATCGGAAAAAAATTAAATTTGACTATCAGTTAGACAACCGGCCTGATCCGTTTTATCCTTTTATTTCCAAAGAAGCGGCCAGCAAGAAACCCGATGACGAAATCATTGACGAGGAAAGCGGTGTCGTTCTGGAGGGAATGCGGCTGTTTGAGCCGGGCCAGCTCCGGCTGGTGGCGATCATGGGCAGAGGAACGGGCATGATGGCGATGGCTGAAGATGTGACCGGCAAGGGCTATATGTTACGCGAGGGGATGCTGATCGGCAAACGCGGGCAGATTGTCAGCATTGAAAACGACCAGGTCGTCATTTTGGAGACCGCCAGAACCAGAGCAGGCCGTGAAATCAGCAATGAAGTGGTTATGACCCTGAAGAAAGAAGAGAAAAAATAGCTGTGAAAAAAAATCTGTCAGGCCGAAAAGAAAGAATGCAAAAAGAAATGGCTGTGTTTTTGCAAACAGAGGGAGAGAAAAAAATGCCGCATTTTGTTTTGCCAGACTGTCAGGAAAATGCACGCCGCAGCCGCGCCTGTTTTCTGCTTGCAGCCGCTGCGGCGGTCGGGCTGCTGGGCGGCGGCAGCATGCAGCCGCTTGACGCAGCAGCTCAAGAGCCGGGCGGCAGCGCGTCTGCGCCATCGGCTCAGGCCGCAGCAGACGGGCAGGACAACGCCCCTGCCGCTGAAAAAAACAAGATTGTCAAAATCAGCGGCCAGCAGACTGGAAAAAATTTGGAAATCACCATTTACTGCTCACGTTATCCGTCCTATGACGACTACAAGCTGCCGGGCAAGATAGTTCTTGATCTTGCTGAAGCGGAGACGGAAAGCGCGGCGGAGCTGAGCGCCTCGCTGCTGGCGTTTAAAACGGATGTCAAGGCCACTGCGAAAGAGCGGTCGCTGCTGCTTGAATTCAGCCTGACTGACGCGGAGATGCAGCACACGGTAGCCCGGCAGGGCAACAATATCGTCCTGACACTCGCCAATTTTTTTGAAGAGGAGCAGGCTGCCGCGCCTGCCGCTTCCGGGGCTGCCGCCCCGCTGTCCATTCCCGCCCCTGCTCCGCCTCCGCCGCAAAATGCGGCAAAGCAGGCTGCGGATCCGGCCAGCAGCTCGATTGAGGCTCATCTGCCGGCCAATCCTCTGAAGCCGGTCGGCGCAGCCGTCAGCAAACCTGCGGCAGCGGCGGCAGGTGACGCTCCGGCGGCGAATATGCCGTTCGGCGGCAGCGTCGGCGAGCTGATCACGGTTGATTTTTACAAAGTTGACCTGCATAATGTCTTCCGTCTGCTGGGCGAGATCAGCGGCTACAACATCATTGTCGCTGAAGGCGTATCCGGCACGCTGACCCTTGCCCTCCATGAGGTGCCGTGGGATTTCGTCTTGGACATCGTTCTCAATTTGAAGGACTTGGCCAAGGAGCAGCGGCACAACACGATTGTCATCTATCCAAAGGACAAAGAGTTTGTCTGGCCGCAGCGCAGTTCGGCGGAAACCTCCCTCAGCATCGAGCCGGAAGGCGCGGCTAAAAAAAGCGGCGGCCCGCTGGTGGTGATTGGCAAAGGGAGCGGCGACGGCCAGGCTGCGCCGCCGGAGGCCGCCGAGGCGAAAAAATTTGCCGCTCTCGGCATCCGGGCGGAGAAAGAGGGCAGCTTGGAGACCGCTGTGCAGCTCTACGAGAAAGCTCTTGATCTTTGGCCGGACAAGGTGGAGCGGCAGGAGAGGAGCAAGCTGGCCAACAAGATCGCTTCAATTTATCTGGTTCGGCTCAATCAGAACGCCAAAGCTGTCTATTACGCGAAGAAAGCGCTGGCCGCTGACAAAAAAAACAGCAGCGCGGCCTTGAATGCGGCCATCGGCCATGCCAACATGGAGGAGAATCCGCAGGCGCAGCAATATTTTGATCAAAGCATCAGCGGCGGCAAGCCGAGCCGGGAGGCGCTGTTCAGCTACGCGGTCTTCAGCGAGCGGCAGGGGCAGCTTGAAGCCGCTTTGCGTCTGCTGGGCAAATACGGCGAGCTGCACGGCGAGGACTTGGATTCAATGGTCTCGCGGGGCCGCATTCTTGACCAGCAGGGCCGGAAAACGGAGGCTGATCAAGTGTACACAGCCATCCTTCATGCCGGTTTCAGCGTGCCGCCGGATCTGAGGACGTTCATCGTCAACAGGACGCGTTCCAACTAACACACTCAGGAAATATCGCAATGAACATTCATACCCGCCTGCTGCCTGGCTGTCTTGCGGCGGCTCTTCCTCTGCTGCTGCTCTGCTCCTGCGTGGACAAAGGCAAAAAAAATGACACGCCGCCGCCCGCTGCGGCTTTGGCAGAGCCGCAGCAGCACAACACTGTGGTCGAGCCGTCCCTGCTCCCCACCCGTTTCCGGCAGGCAGGCTACATGGTCAGCGAGGACAGAAGCAGCGGTTCCGGCGCGGACAGCGTGTCATCCTTGGACGGCCTTCAGCTGAAAGTCGGCGCCAACATCAGCACCGCTGCCCCCATTCCGCTGCGGGAGGCGATGAAGGCCATTGTCAAAACAAAAAACATGAGCCTCAGCTGGGCACCTGACGTGGATCAGGAGCTGCTGGTGGATATTGATGTCACGCCCAATGACAATTTTTACGAGGCGATTGACAATATTCTGCGGCAGCTCGACTATTTTCACGAAGTCGAAGGTTCAACACTGGTGATCAAATACCGGGAGACGAAGCAGTATCAGATAGCTATGCCCTTTATTAGGCAGTATTATGATACTTTCACCGGCTCAATGGCAGGTTCGCTTCAGAATCAGCCTTGGGAAAACAAATTTGATCAATGGGAGATTATTCAAAAAAACCTTGATAGCCTTATAGCGACGTGGAGTTCGTCAGTCGCTACGCCAGTACCAACATCGAAGGCGGTAAGCGACAACAAAGACTCAAAAAAAACAGCTAATGTCAAAGACAGTGAAGAGGAGACTGCTCCTGCGCCGCTGGCCCGTCGGGTTTCTTCAACTGATTCCACCTACACCATTGACAAACCAGTCGGCTTAATTACGGTTAATGCGCCAAAATCATTGCAAAAAAGAATTGGTGACTATATAGCTGCTCTGGAAAAGGAGCTGTACAAGCAGATCCTGATTGAGGCGAAAATTATTGAAGTGCAGTTGAGCGACAGCTCCTCGCTGGGCATCAACTGGAACATGCTGCTGAATAATCTGAATGTTTCCAGCTCGTATTATGGTAAAACCAAAACTTACAGCCGGGACAGCGGCGATGAAAGCATCAGCAGCGCGTCAACTGATTTTTCCGACACCACCACGGACACCTCCAGCAAGTCCAGCAGCAGCGCATATCAGCTTGATGGCGCCAGCAATTTGAAGGACGGCTCTGTGTCAAGCACGGAAACAATTGGCGAACGCATCGCAGACAATAAAAGCACGTATGTCACAGGTGACGGTAAAAATCTTGACAACCTGAGCAGCAATCTTAAAAGCACGCTGACCGGAAGTCTCAACGAGGAATCTTCAGCCAGCGAGCTGAACGCCGCCTCGACCAGTTTGGATTCCAGCTCCAAGTCAAGTTTGCGCACGGTTACAGACGCGCTGTCCATGGGCACCACCGCCGCCACCTTCCTCACCAGCGCCAGCGGGCTGGGCGAAGCCATCTCCACCGGCGTGACGTTGACCGGTTTCAACTTCACCTCGTTTATTAAAGCCTTGCAGGAACAGGGACAGACTTCGATCCTGTCCAATCCTAAAATCAGCGTGATGAACGGTCAGCCTGCCTTAATTTCTGTAGGCAGGAATGTGACCTACATCAAAGAGGTCAAGACAACAACAGAAGGCGATTCTGGGGCGATGTCCTCTGACATAACCACAGCAGAAATTTTATCTGGTGTTGGCTTGGCTCTCTCTGCGGTAGTAAAGCGAGATGGTGAAATTATTATGCATCTTGTACCTATTACATCTGAACTGAGTGGCGAAATTCAATATGTCGAGATTGGCCAAGGCAACAGAATCGGCCTGCCGGTGGTCAACAAGCGTGAGATCAGCACCACAGTCAAGATCAAAGACGGCTCGATGCTGGTCGTCGGCGGTTTGATCAGCGAAGTAGATAGCAAAGAGGGGAGCTATCTCCCCGGAGCCAAGAACATTCCGTATCTGAAATATCTCTTTGGCTACGAGGAAAAAAAGAAGACCAAGCGTGAGCTGATCATCCTGCTGCGGCCGCGCATCATCAACTGAGCATTTCATCCGGGAGCAACCATGAACCTGCTGAAGATTACCTACGCAGTGACCCTGCTGGCAGGAATGCTGACAGGCTGCGGCCAGACCTCTGTGCAAACCGTGATGGTTCCGCCCGGCGGCCATCCCCATGCTCAGGGCAACGGCATGACCGCCGTCGTGCTGCCTTTTGCCGACTACAGCGGCGGCGACCGCATCGCCTCAGCCTTCCGCCGTCATCTGCTGGTCACTGAGTCGCTGACGGACAATCTCCGCCGCAACGGCTTCAACGCCCCGGTGCAGGAGGATGTGTTCGATCATCTGGTTGAGCAGAAGATCATCAGCCTTGCTCCCTACGGCGAGAGCGACGGCGGCGGTTCCGCTTCGCTGGCCAGCGAGCTGGAGGACCCGGACTGGTCCGACCAGATGAAGGACAAAATCAAAGACTACATGCGGATGCAGCAGGAGCAGCAGCTTGGCGGCAGAAATTCTGTGGCCGACAGCCCTGGAACACACGGCCTCAGCGATCAGGAAGTGGTCAAAATTGGGCGCAAATTCGGCGCAGACTATATCATCCGAGGCCGGATATTGGAATTCCGCACCCGGCAGGATCACACATGGGACCCGCGCCGCCGGGGTCTCATCCCCTTTGTCATCGGCACGGCCAGTCAAGCGGCCTTCGGCTTCGCCGACGCGGAGCAGTATGACAATTTAGACGATGTCGTCACTGGCGGCCTTTGGGGCGCGGCGCTCGGCAGCGGCGGCGGGCGCGACAAGACCATTCTGTGGTCGGCGGTCGGCGGCGCGGCTGGAGCGATGGCCAAGCACGGCGGCAAAGTGGATCAGGCTGTGGTGCGGCTGCGCATCTGGGTGCAGAACGCCTATGACGCGCAGGTGGTTTGGACCAATCAGGTGGAGGTGCGGGTTGCGCCGGAATCAGTGCTGGCGGACAGCCAGTATGATGATCTCTTTGATCAGGCGATCAAAAAAGCAAGCAGCGCGCTGATGGCCGATTTTGTCCAAACCGGCTTGAAGCGGTAGCGGCAGGCGGGTTCACCCGCTAAAAAAAAGCCCGGACAGCAGCCGCTGTCCGGGCTTTCCCCATTTCTGCCGGAGCGGTTCAGGCATCCTTGTGCTGTGCCCGCTCGTACAGGGCGACAAAGTTGACCGGCTCCATCAGAAAGGGCATGAAGCCGCCGTCCACAGCCACTTGGGAGGCGATCTGACGGGTGAAGGGAAAAAGCATCAGCGGGCAGTCCACAGCCAGCACCCGCTGAAGATGCTCCGCCGGAATGTTTTTCAGCATGAAGACCGCCGCGTGCTCCAGCTCGATCACAAACATGACCGAGTCGTTCGCCTTTTGATTCAGCACCTTGGCGGTGACGGCAATGGAAACCTCGTGATGATCCTCGTCAATTTTTCTGCTGCCCAAACGCAGATTGAAATCCACCTTGGCCTCCTGCTCCTGCGGCAGGAAGACCTGCGGGGCGTTGGGATTTTCAAAAGACAGGTCTTTCAGATACATCTTCTGCATTCTGAAAACCGGAATATCCTGCTGATTCACTTTGCTTTCGTCAGTCATCTGGAAGTGTCCTTCGGTTGAAAAATTAAGGGCGGAAGATTTTCCGCCCCTGCGCGCAATACCGCCGAAACGGCTTAATACCGGTAATAATCCGGCTTGTACGGCCCGTCCACATTCACACCAATGTAAGCGGCCTGCTCTTTGTTGAGCGTGGTCAGATGCGCGCCGATCTTTTGGAGATGCAGCCGCGCCACCATCTCGTCCAGCTTCTTGGGCAGGAAATAGACCTGTTTCTCGTAAAGATTGGAGTTGTTCCACAGCTCCATCTGCGCCAGCACCTGATTGGTGAACGAGTTGCTCATGACAAAGCTGGGATGACCGGTGGCGCAGCCGAGATTGACCAGACGGCCTTCAGCCAGGACGATGATGCGCTTGCCGTCCGGGAAGATGACATGATCGACCTGCGGCTTGATGTTCTCCCATGGCAGCTCGCGGACGCTGGCGATGTCGATTTCTGAATCAAAATGGCCGATGTTGCAGACTATGGCCTGATCCTTCATTTTGTCCATGTGCGGCCTGCCGATCACCCGCAGGTTGCCGGTGCAGGTGACGAAGATGTCGCCGATGGGCGCGGCCTCTTCCATGGTCATCACCCGGTAGCCCTCCATCGCCGCCTGCAGGGCGCAGATCGGATCAATTTCGGTCACGCAGACCACCGCGCCCATGCTGCGGAGTGCTTGGGCGCAGCCTTTGCCCACGTCGCCGTAGCCAGCCACCACGGCCACCTTGCCGGCAATCATCACGTCCGTGGCCCGCTTGATGCCGTCAATCAGCGACTCGCGGCAGCCGTAGAGGTTGTCAAACTTGGACTTGGTCACTGAGTCGTTGACGTTGATAGCTGGCGCGAGCAGCTTGCCCGCCTTGGCCATCTCGTTCAGCCGATGCACGCCGGTGGTGGTCTCCTCGGAGATGCCGCGAATCTCCTGCATCAGCTCCGGGTACTTCTCATGCATGATCTGGGTGAGGTCGCCGCCGTCATCCAGAATCATGTTGGGCCGCCAGCCGTCCGGCCCGAAGATGGTCTGCTCGATGCACCACCAGAACTCCTCTTCCGTCTCACCCTTCCAGGCGAAGGTGGGGATGCCAGCCGCCGCCATCGCCGCCGCCGCATGGTCTTGCGTGGAGAAAATGTTGCAGGACGACCAGCGCAGCTCCGCGCCCAGCTCGACCAGCGTCTCCATCAGCACGGCGGTCTGGATGGTCATGTGCAGGCAGCCCGCAATACGCGCGCCTTTCAGCGGCTTGTCGCCGCCGTACTCAGCCCGCAGGGTCATCAGGCCGGGCATCTCGGTTTCAGCGATGGCTATTTCTTTGCGTCCCCAGTCGGCGAGACCCATGTCCGCCACTTTATAATCCGTCACAACGTTGCTCCTGTATGAAGTGTAAAAATTGCGGCTGCTTGCAGTCCGCATTCGGCCTGACGCTCAGGCCAGCGCCGTTTTGATCCTTTCTATCGCTTTGACCACGTTCTCGCGGGAGTTGAAGGCGGAGAGCCGGATGTAGCCCTGCCCGCATCTGCCGAAGCCCGCGCCCGGCGTGCAGACAACGCCCGCCTTGTTCAGCAGCAGGTCAAAGAATTCCCATGAGTCCCGCCCGCAGCGGATCCAGACATACGGCGCGTTGGCCG
Source organism: Candidatus Electronema sp. JC (assembly GCF_048287365.2). Lineage (NCBI taxonomy): Bacteria > Pseudomonadati > Thermodesulfobacteriota > Desulfobulbia > Desulfobulbales > Desulfobulbaceae > Candidatus Electronema > Candidatus Electronema sp. JC. Next base: position 19,590 of record NZ_JBLWEM020000067.1, read on the forward strand.
CGCCGACATAATCAAAGCCCAGCTCCTTGACCGCCGCCGCGATCAGGTCGGCATTCTCCAGATAGCCGCTGATCAGGGCCTTGCACTGAGCTTGGCCTTCGTCCGAATAAACCGCCTCGGCAGCGCGCTGCACGGGATAGGACACGCCGTTGAACTTGGTGCTGTGGCGGCGGTTCCAAAGCGGATGAATGAGCTGCCTGCCGCCCGCGCTGTCGTATGCGGCGCACTCTTTCGGCACGACAGTGTAGGCGCAGCGGGTGCCGGTGAAGCCCGCGCTTTTCGACAAGGAGCGGAACTCTATCGCCACTTCCCGCGCTCCTTCAATCTCGTAGATGGAATGCGGCAGAGATGCATCCCGGATGAAGGCCTCGTAGGCCGCATCAAAGAGAATCAACGCCTTGTTGGCCTTGGCGTAGTCGACCCACTGCTTCAGCACGGCCTTGCTGACCGTTGCGCCGGTCGGATTGTTGGGGAAGCAGAGATAGATCAGATCAACCGGCTCGCTCGGCAGGGCAGGCACGTAGCCGTTCTCTGCGGTCGAGTCCAAATAGACCAAGCCCTGATAGCGGCCATCCGCAAACGCGCCGGTGCGTCCGGCCATGACGTTGGTGTCGAGATAGACGGGATACACGGGATCAGGAATCGCCACCCGCGCATCTGCGCTGAACAGTTCTTGGATGTTGCCGGTGTCGCATTTCGCCCCGTCGGAAATGAAGATCTCGTCCGCGCTGATCTCGGCTCCGCGAGCTTGGAAGTCGTTTTTGGCAATGGCCTCGCGCAGGAAGGCGTAGCCCTGCTCCGGGCCGTAGCCCCGGAAGCTGCTGTCCGCCGCCATCTCGTCCACGGCCTTGTGAAAGGCGGCGACGCAGGCTTGCGGCAGCGCCTTGGTCACATCGCCGATGCCGAGGCGGATGATGTTTTTGTCCGGGCTGGCCTGCTGGAACGCAGCCACCCGCTTGGCGATGTCGGAAAAAAGATATGAAGCCTGGAGCTTCAGGTAGTGCTCGTTGATTTTCAGCATAGTTGTCCGGGCGGTTTCTGTTGACAGACCGTCGTGTCCGACGTTGAAGAAAGGTGCTGAGGATATTACCTGATTTGGGCGAAAAGTCAAGCTGCGGGGCGGATGGAACGGCGGAAGAGGAACAGAGGAAATCGTTGTGGGCGACGCTGACCGGAATGATCACGGCAGGCGCTGCGCTGATCAAAAAACTACAGCCACGGCTCATGCGCTGAACCGTGGCTGCGAATCAACGGCAGAATAAATGAGCGAGATTAGTATTGCATGGCAATCCAGTTAATATACCAGCCCCGATCTTTAGCAAACTCACTGTTTAGTAGGCCACCGTCTATCCATCTGACATAGACAGTGAAACCTTCATGGGTCAGATTGTACACTGAACTGCCGCCTGTTGTCGCCCAATGATTGTTTTCTCCGACAAGTGATGTGACCACGACAAGAGGTTTGCTGATGTCAAGATTCTCTGGCTTAAGATCCACGTCAATGGAAATCCCTCTGCCGTTCGACAGCGTGTCCCAATGTCTTGGATCCGTTTTCCCTGTTCTGACACCAGCAGTTGTGATATGCTTATTGGGTTCGTGTATAGGCGCGGGCATAATTTTTCCTCCTTTTAACTGTTTGTTTTCAATTTGCTGCGGAGCAGCGTCCATATTCCCATCCTATTGAACGCGAACCTCTTTGTCAAGGACAAATCGTTCCTTCTTTGTGGGACTGCCGCGCCAAGCTGAACCGCTGAAAAAGTAATTGACACGACGCTGCCTGCGGCTATGATAGATTGCTGCGGCAATCAGGCCGCATCCGGCTCTTGCAACATGGCACTTATCAAAAACATGCCTGAAATCAACCTCCGCCAGATGGCGGTCAATCAAAGCGGCACGATCACCGCTGTCCGGGTCGGCGGCGAGCTGGGCCGCCGCATCCGGGAAATGGGCCTCGTGCCCGGCACGGAAATCACGGTCAAGCAGCGCGCCCCGCTCAACGACCCGGTGGCCCTGCGGGTCATGGGCGGAACCCTCACCCTGCGCAACCGCGAAGCGGATCACATCACGGTGGACGTGGCCGACTGATTCAGGCCCCGGCCAAAGAGCGGATGAATGGCCCGACTGCTGCTGCGCCCTCTTGCTCCACCAATTTGATCGTGGCCGTGCCAATCACCGCCATGTCCGCCCTGCCCTCCAGCATGGCCACATCCTCGCGGCTGGAGATGCCGAAGCCAACCGCCAGCGGCAGACCGGTTGCCGCGCGGCAGCGGGCCAGATAGGCGGCAAAGGATTCGTCCACCTCAGTGTGCTGGCCGGTCACGCCTTTGCGGGCCACACAGTAGATGAAGCCGCCGCCTTTGCTGGCGACTTCTCTCATCCGCTCATCCGTGGAGGTTGGCGTGAAGAACATGACCGCAGCCAAACCGTTCTCCTTGGTCAGGCGCAGATAGTCCCCGCCCTCTTCCGGCGGCAAGTCGGGAATGATGCAGCCTTTGATGCCGATCTTTGCCGCCTGCTGAATGAACTCCGCCAGCCCGAAGCGGAAGACGATATTGTAGTAGGTCATGAAGAGGAAATTGACCTGGGGGAATTCCCGCGCTATCTCAGCGGCGAACGCGAGGCAGTCGCGCACCTTGATCCCTGCGGCCAGCGCATCCTGATTGGCCTTGAGAATCACCGGCCCGTCCGCCATCGGCTCGGAAAAAGGAATCTGGAGTTCAATGCAATCCACTCCGTTCTCCGCCATTTGCCGGATCACTTCGCGGTTGACGGCCAGCGAAGGATAGCCGAGCACCAAGTGGGTCATGAGAAGAACGGGCTTCTGTTGCAGCCGCAGCTGCAAATCCTGCTGCAAATTCATGGAATCTTCCTGTGGAAAAGGTCGGTGCAAACAAAGGCCCAAGGCGTTGCCTTGAGCTGATGAATTGCAGTCCTTCGGACTGCGGAAACTCCGAAGGAGTTTTGTTCATCAAGCACGGAGCACCGCTCCGTGCTCCAGCAAGGTCTGCCTATTCTAACAAGGGATGGGGAAAAATGGTAGAGCAGATTCAAGGTTGCTGCCCTTCGGCTCCGCTCAGGGCACTATTTATGCACCTTGAGCGGGGCCGCCGGGTGTTCTATCTTTTCAGAAAAATATACAATGCTTCGGCGAAGCGTTTGAGATAGAGAAGCGGCAGGGGCGATGTTTCGCTGTATCGCCAGCGCATGAATTCAGGCGGCGGAAAGGCGTTCTGGAAGAGAAAGCGGATGCGCTCGCGCCATGTAGGCAATGCTCTCAGCTCCAGCAGGGCGTGATGTTTGATGCCCACCTGTCTGCCGCCTGGCTTGAGCAGTGCGGCAAAGGTTTCATTGTTTGTCTTGGCCTCCATCAGGGTCGCCAATTGCTCAGGCAGCTTTGTGCTGAACCACGATTTGCTCACAGCAATCGCATCAGCGCATAAGGCGCGTATCTCCAGCCGCCTTGCTTTGGCGCAGAAGGTCTCGGCTTCCGCTTCAGTCAAGGATTGGCAGAGCAGGTGGATGTCATGCAGCCAGATCAGCCGGTCGCCGCTGTGGGAGAAATGCCCGGCCCGATGGAAGCAGGCGTAGAGCAGGCTGTCAATTTTGCTCAATGTCCGGGCATGTTCGCCTAAAGATGGAACAGAAACTGCGGCGGCAAACAGATGCTCATCAGCAAAGCTGCGGCTGAACTGGCGGTTGGTGTTGCTGATCTGCCAGTGCAGGTCATAGCTGAAGCGGATGCCCGGCCCGGTTTTAGAATAACTCTTTTGCGCACTGACATAGTCCATGTTCTCCTCAAGCAGGGTCTCATATCCCATGCCTTGCAGCAAAGCCGCCGCTTTTTCCCGTTCAGCCTCAGCGACGAGCAGGTCGGTGTCGCAGCGGGGCCGCAGCCACGGTTCAGGATAAAGACTGTAGGCCAAGGCCGTGCCTTTGAGCAGCAGCGGCTCAATGCCTGCGTCAGCAAAGGCGTGCAGCAGGGCGCGGAGATCAGCCTCTAAAAGCAGTTCCGCTGCCGCTTGGCGCAGGGCTGTTTCTTTCAATCTGGCCAGCAGGTCGGGCGGCCAGTCAGAGCAGTCTTGTTTGCTGATTTTGCGAAACAGCAGCGGTGCCATGCCCTGCGCAGCGGTTTCCTGAAAGAAGATATCAGCCGATATGTCAGCAGACCAAGGTGTTTTCTGGCCGCTGAACATGCGGCGCAGCAGGTCGACAGATTCAGGGCGTAGATTGGGGATGCTCATTGCTGATCAAACGCCCAAGGCGTTGCCTTGGGCTGGTGAATTTCAGCCCGTTGGGCTGGCGGCAACTCCGAAGGAGTTTTGTTCATCAGCACGGAGCATCGCTCCGTGCGTCGGGCATCAACCCCAAAGAACGGTACGCTGCCCATGTTTGCTGCGTGGATTCAAGTTGTAAGTGCAACTTTTGCGGGGTTGAGAAAAGAGTGAGTTATGGTAACATGATGGCTCAATTCTCACCGCCAAGCAAGAGGAGCGCGCATGAAGCATTACACACAACTCACCGAACCAGAACGTAACC